>JBGUEB010000243.1:0-5263 GCA_041821565.1 Gammaproteobacteria bacterium
GTCGATTCACCGACGATTTCGTCACCTATGCTATCTGCTGCTTCAGCGGACGCGACTTGCGGCTGCTTTTCGCAGGCGCGAGACACGAGGTCGATCGCCTCATTGATGTCGAAGGGCTTCGGTAGATACTCGAAAGCGCCTTGCTGATAGGCCTGAACCGTGGTGTCGAGATCCGAATAAGCGGTCATGATAATGATCGGAAGCGACTGGTCTGTATTCCTGATTTGTTTCAAAAACTCGAAACCGCTTATTCCCGGCATACGAAGGTCGGTTAAAATTGCCTGCGGCCGCTCCGGTTTTTGTGATCGCTTGAAACGGGCGAGGGCGGAGGAAGCTGTTTCGAAGGTGGTGACTATAAAGCCTGCATTAGTCAGCGCCCGCTCAAGCACCCAACGGATCGATTGATCGTCATCGATAACCCAGATCGAGTGGCGGTTTGAATTATTCATGCTGCCTCCAACGGCAAGATGGTGCAGAAGGTCGTTCCCAGCGCTGAACTTTCGGCGTTAATGATGCCACCGTGACCGGACACGATTTCCTGGGCGATGGGCAGGCCGAGCCCACTCCCCTGTGGTTTGTCGGTAACCATGGGTAAAAAAATGGTATCGCTTAACTCGGCCGAAATGCCGCTACCATTGTCGATAATATCGACCAGAACCACTAATGGTTGCGTGGTTTTGCCGATCGTGACCTGACGACCGATACGTGTTTTAAAGGTAATTTCACCATTCGTATCGAGAGCCTGTACCGCATTTTGCGCAATGTTCAGGAATGCCTGGATGAGTTGGTCCTTATCGGCCAGCAGTTCCGGAATACTGGGGTCGTAGTCTCTGCGAATAACAAACTGGTCAGACCCGGCGCTGAGTAACAGGCTGCAAATATGCTCCAGTATCTCGTGTATGTTGACCGGCTCTTTGCGAATAGCCGTATTCGGCCCGAGCATATTATTAATCAGGGTCTGTAAGCGATCGACCTCGCTGATGATAACGTCGGTATATTCCTTTAGCGGCGCCTGCGAAATTTCCTTTTCAAGTAGCTGGGCAGCCCCGCGGATGCCACCAAGCGGGTTCTTGATTTCATGTGCCATGCCGCGTGCAAACTGTTGACTTGTCTGTTTCTGTAACTGGCTGAACTCATCACGCAGGTACTGCGCCTGATGGTCTATCGGTTTGATTTCAATCAGAATATTGCCGCCGGCGTTAATATCATCGAGCGCATAAATAGTATAGTCCGCTCTAATCGATCTTCCATTCGCGAGTTTAATGGTAGCGTCGTGCTCGGTCATGGCCTGGCCCTGTACCGCAAACCCGGGCAATTTATCGGTAATCGTGCTGGGTTCGACCTGGCTGAATAGCCGCTTGAACTCTTTTCCGATTAAGGTCGACGCACTGCTGTCGAACAATATTTCCGCGGTTGAATTGATATACCGTATGATCAGATTTTCATCGACGCAGATAATGCTACTGCTGAGGGTGTCGAGGATCTTGTCGATTGCAAGTTTTGCCATAATCGATTAATTATGCACCAATACGGTGCATAGTTGTATTAACTAGTGCTCTCGCAAAACACGCAGGATGGTGCAACCCATCAATATTAGACCCGCAAAAATCTCAATGACCGCTTAGCCAGGTTGATAGGTTGCACCGACCAACCTGGCCCAACGGTATTTCTAATTAGCAACTGTAGTACATGTCAAATTCAACCGGGTTGGTGGCCAGGCGTAAACGTGACACTTCTTCATTCTTAAGCGCAATATAGCTGTCGATAACATCATCGGTGAAAACGCCGCCAGCCTTGAGGAAATCGCGGTCCGCATCGAGTGCTTCGAGGGCCTGATCGAGCGAGAATGCCACCTGTGGGATTTCTGCTTCTTCCTCGGGTGGTAAATCGTAGAGATCCTTGTCCATCGCCTCGCCCGGGTCGATGCGATTCTTGATACCGTCAAGCCCGGCCATCAACAATGCACTGAAAGTGAGGTATGGATTGGCGGTGGAATCCGGGAAGCGAACTTCGATGCGACGTCCTTTGGGGTTGCCAACGTATGGAATACGAATCGAGGCCGAGCGGTTACGCGCAGAATAGGCGAGCATTACCGGTGCTTCGAATCCCGGTACCAGGCGCTTATAGCTATTGGTAGCGCCATTCGCGAAAGCATTGATAGCTCGAGCATGCTTGATCACACCGCCAATATAGTGCAGTGCGGTTTCAGACAGGCCGCCGTAGCCATCGCCTGAGAAAAGATTGGTTCCATCTTTAGCCAGCGACATATGCACGTGCATCCCGTTACCGTTGTCACCAACCAGTGGCTTGGGCATGAAGGTGGCAGTTTTACCGTAGCTGTGCGCTACGTTATGGACACAATACTTGAGAATCTGTACCTCGTCGGCTTTTTTAACCAGGGTATTAAAGGCCACGCCAATTTCGCATTGACCGGCAGTCGCGACCTCGTGATGGTGTACTTCGACTTCAAGTCCCATTTCTTCCATGGCCAGGCACATCGCGGAACGCATATCGTGCAGCGAATCGACCGGCGGCACTGGAAAATAACCACCCTTGACACCTGGGCGATGCCCTGTGTTTCCATCTTCGTAGGCTTTACCCGTGTTCCAGTCGGCTTCTTCAGAATCAATTTTGTAAGACGTGTGGCCCATCTCGGTAGTCCAGCGTACATCGTCAAACACAAAAAACTCATTCTCCGGGCCAAAGTAGGCAACATCGGCAACCCCCGAAGCCTTTAGATAAGCTTCTGCTCGATTGGCGATGGACCGGGGATCGCGCTCGTAGCCTTCGCCGGTAGCAGGTTCGACAACATCGCAGGTAATGTTAATCGAGGGTTCATCGGTAAACGGATCCAGTACCGCGGTGCTCGCATCGGGCATCAGGATCATGTCAGATTCGTTAATGCCTTTCCAGCCTGACACCGAAGAGCCATCGAACATCTGACCATCGGTGAAGCTGTCTTCACTCAGGCGTCTGGCCGGAATAGAAAGGTGCTGTTCCTTGCCCCTGGTATCGGTGAAACGAAAATCGACGAATTTTACGCCGTACTCTTTGATCGTATTTAAAACATCGGCAGCTGACATGGGTTTAGACTCCGTTACATACAAAAATTTTAGTTCCGAGACTGGCTTGGTACCCGGAGCTTTAGAACAGAGCATTGTACTGATAAATTCGGCTTTACCAATAAAACCTTAAAAATCGACACACGATGGTAATTTTGGAGAAAATTTGCACCATAATAGTGCTTACTGACCGGCTCAATTTCCCTCCGCGACTTTTTCGACCAGGAAAATATACTCGTCCTCTAGTTCGTGGCTGGAAATTAAACTGTGACCATTGATCCGACACCAGGCCGGAATATCATTCATCGCACCGGGATCGGTGCTGGTGACCTGTACTCGAGTTCCAGCTTCCTGCTTGTTGATACAGTCCTGTAGTTTAATCACCGGCATCGGACAGAGTAATCGCCTGGCGTCGAGTTCAACCACATCCTTGCTCACGTGATATACCAGTCAGGTTGAATTTCCGCCAGCGGCTTGATGTGAATCTGTTGTGAATTCTGATCCGCATCGCTAAACACGAGTTCCACCGATTCCTCGTCACGGCCTTTACTGAATCGCGCCGTGATCGCGCAGGCCAGTTCTATTTGCTGTTGATCGAGCTTTGCACCTTCGACCAGGGTCATGGGCCCTGCGTGACTAACTGTCTTGATGTTCTGAAACTGTTTTTTATAGCCGCTGAGAAACCGCGTCTCGCCTTCTTCGCGCGCGATAATCAGCTTGAATGTCTTGCTCGGCCTGATGTGACGCCCAACCTTGAGCAGCATGATATCGTCGATTTCGTAGTTCTTGTGCCCTCGATTGTCCCACAGGTCCTGTAATTTCACCGCGTAGTTTTGATCGGTCAGGAAACAACAGCCGCCCGCCGGTTGCGCATAATCTTCGAAGCCAAACTGTTTTGCCAGGGCCATTTGCGGTTTGCGTGAGCGGCCGGTAATGCCTTTCAATTGTTCGCGGTCGACCCAGCCTTCCTTTTCAGGCCTGGTTTCGGGCAGGTTGTGCGCGCAAAGCGGACGCAACAGCAAATCCTGCGCGCCCGATTCGGCAGATACCACGGGCAGGGTTTTCTTGCGTTGCGACATCGGTCTTTGCCCCATCACTTCGCCTGTGATGATAAAATCGAAACCGTTTTGCCGAATCCAGTCGTGCGCCTTTTGCACCATGAAAATCTTGCAGTCGAGGCAGGGGTTCAAATTTGCGCCATAACCATGCTTTGGGTTGATTACGACATCTTTATATTCCTCGACGATGTCGACGATGTGTAGTTTGATGCCGAGCTGTTCTGCTACCCACAGGGCGTTATTACGTTTTTGCTTGCTGCGGTCTTTTTTACGGATGGCATGGGTGTGCCCCTCGACGCAAAAGCCGGTAAAGAAATTGATGCCCTCGACCTGAATACCCTGATCCTGGATTAGCTTCGCGGCCAGTAATGAGTCGAGGCCACCGGATATCAGGGCCACTGCTTTGCGAGTCATGTGAGTAGTTTTGCTGTGTTGAATCGACAAATTATAACAGAACGGCATCGAGGACCATTACCTGAATCTGCGAATCCAATTGAAAATACAGAGGCCTGGATAAAAAACTGCCTGGTGTCAAAAGACGAACCAGGCAGTCAGGTTGTAAAACAATGAGCGAGTATTAACGCATGTTGTATCTACCAGCAGTCACCGGTGGTGCCGGACTTGACCCCGGCGCTACTGAAAGTAATGATCGCACAGTCGGTATCATTGTCTTGCCCGCCGGTTGCGGTTGCGGTTAACAGGTAGCAGGTAGCAATTGTGCCGCCCCCACAGGCCGCGGCGGAGAGGTTGTAATAACCTTCCTTGCTGGTCGTGGTACCCATGTTAAGCCCTGTTGCCGCCGATATGTTGGTGGTATAGGTGTTGCTTTGAGCGATGAAGCGTTCCTGCCGAGCGGCCATATCCAGTAATATGGTCTGGGCGTCGGCGCGGTGCGCTTTGAGCATGTGGTTCTGGTAGGCTGGTATTCCAATACCAGCCAGTATTCCGATGATTGCCACCACTATCATCAACTCTATTAATGAAAATCCACTCGTCTTAGTCATTTTACATCTCTCTTTTCATCATCAGTATAGCTGGATTAACCGAATCTGCAGCCGACTACTCGGGCAGAATATCGATCCAGGTGCGACGCCCTGTTGTAAAGTTAGGTCCCGATGTCACACCACTCGTGGTGACGGCACC
>JBGUEB010000244.1:0-5260 GCA_041821565.1 Gammaproteobacteria bacterium
ATGGTTCCCCTGATCCAGAAGCTTGCAGACAATCTTTACAAATATTTACCGGAAAAAGCGCTAGATATTGCTGAGCCCAAATTCTTAAGCGACGCAGCAATCGAGTTTCCAGAAACCGTACTGGTGTCTGTTAAAAATGAGGTCTGGCATCTGTTCGATTCGGCATTTGAGCTAATGGCGCACGGAATGAATTTGCATCGATCGGAAATTCTGGAGTCACCGGACCTTAAAAAAACCATCGATGAAGATCGCGAAATCCATGAGTTTGACCTGGATGAGTTATACGCAAGTAAGGTTAAGGTATTATACAGCGCAATTATTGATTTTATTTCGCGCTCCCAGTCCAATATGCCCAGCGTATTTTCCGAGGAGTTGTTCCGGTTGCGCAATGCAGCGACAAAAATTGTTGAATGTGTAAAGCACATTAAACATTTACGCAAAAATGCTACCGAATATATGATTTCTGATAACGAACATATTCGAAAAGAATACAACCGCCTGCGATATCAAATCGCAATGATTCTTAGAGAAATTTATCGGTTAAGAGAAGAGGATGACCATGATCATGCGCTTGCCGTGCTCGAGATGGATGAACTGAAAGCGGAAATACTGGTCACGCATGGAGAATTAGACACAAGAATTACCGAGGTGTTAAGGAATAATCGAATTACACCGGCAATGGCCACATCCCTGTTAAACGATTTCAATTATGTGGATGCAACCTCAAATAACCTGCTCGACTGCGCACAGGCACTATTGGCCTCGCATGCTGATCTCGTTGCGGAAGCAGCACAGGAGGTGATCCTCGATGAAGATGAAATCGAAAAGCTATCGGCCAGCTAATAAGGTGGATTCAAATTCTGCCGATTTTTCTCAAAATCAAAGTCGTATTGAAGAGAGGCATTAATGAAATTCACCAAGCTGGTCGATAAGTATAAAAAACTTGTAGCTAATTATGAGCAAGGCGGGCACATCACACCCGAAAAACTGGAAAAACTTCAACAGTTGCTTACCGATAAAAAGACCCGTTATGAAACGAAACTTGAGGCCACCCAGGATCCGGAAAAGCGTACAAGGCTTGAAACGAGAATGAAGGTAGTTAACGCACAGCTAGAAAAGTCAAAACATCTACTTCCTGACAACTGATCGATTTCAATCCATTCGTCTCACCTGAATACTGCAAGCGGACTGGTTTTAGTTTTGAACATGCAAAATCGAGTTGATCCGATCCGGTCTCAATGACCAGTAACGCCAGTTAAACAAGCCCGGCATTCGGACCAGGCATAAAGCTGATCACTTTGCCTGTGACCCGTTTAGCGACGAATATTTCTGCTCCGTGCACCCTGGGGTTTACGTCGCTTGAGCCGAGTGGCTTCCCACAAACGTTCACCCGTCTGTTTTACGAAAGCCTGCTGGCTGCTTTCTGCCGTTGGACTGTCCCCTTTTAACTGTACATAGGAGCCGTCAGCATTCATCTGCCAGATGCTGTGCTGATCAGATAACAAGGTATCGAAAATATTGCGAAGTGCAGCCTGGAGCTCAGCGTCTTCCACTGGCACCAGCACTTCGACCCGGTGTTCGAGGTTGCGTTTCATGGCGTCCGCGGAGCCGATGTAGTACTCGGGCTCGCCACTATTTTTGAAATAGTAAATTCTGCTATGCTCCAAAAATCGACCGACCACGCTAAACACACGTATGTTGTCGGACAGGCCCGCAATTCCGGGGCGCAAGCGGCAGGTATCACGCACAAGCAAGTCTATCTTTACCCCGCCCTGCGATGCCAGGTAGAGCGCGCGAATAATATCTTCATCTTCAAGCGCGTTGGTCTTGATCTGGATTAAGCCTGGCGATTCTTCAGTGTGTTGATCGATTTCCCGCTTGATCTTGTCGAGTAACGACCGCTTCAACAACTTGGGCGCGGGCAAAATCTTACGGTAATCGCGCTTTGGTGTGTACCCGGTGGTCAGATAGTTAAACAACTCCGTAATATCCTGGCCGATGGTTTGATCGCAGGTGAGCAGGCCCAGGTCGGTGTACATACGGGCGTTGCCAGCGTGGTAGTTACCGGTACCGATATGCACGTAACGGCGCAGGCCACTGTAGTCGTTGCGCACTACGAGGATTACCTTGCAATGGGTTTTAAGATCCATGACGCCGTAGGTGACATGAATTCCCGCTTCCTCCATGCGACTCGACCAGCGAATATTGGCAGCCTCGTCGAAGCGCGCCTTCAGTTCCACTACCACGGCTACCTGCTTGCCGTTCTGTGCGGCATCGATCAGGTAATCGATCACCCTGGTATCGCCGGAAGTCCGGTACAAAGTCATTTTGATCGCCCGCACCTTCGGGTCGAGACTGGCTTCTTTGAGAAAACGCACCACCGAGGTGGTAAAAGATTCGTAAGGATGTTGTAGCAGTATCGGACCATATTCGCGCACCACGTGAAATATATTGGGCATGTGCACTAGTTTGGGGTGATCGATCGGGTGGTGTGGTAGATCGTGTAAAGCGGGAATTTCCATCTCGCTAAAACCAAGCAGGTCACGCATCGCCATCAAACCGCTGGTTTCGAATACATCGGTTTCTTCCAGTCCTAGCTCGGCGGCCAACATGCCTCTACGAGTGAAGTCCATATCGCGTTGAACAACAACACGCACAATCTTCGCAAATTTTCGATGACGTACTTCGGATTCGATAATAGCGAGTAAATCATCGGCGCGATCTTCGTCCCGGGCAGTGTTCGCGTTACGCGTAACATGAAACAATTCACAGGCATCGATTTTCATTTTTGGAAACAACAAATCGAGATTCTTCGACATCACGCTTTCTAGCGGTACAAAGCTGTTCGTCCCGGGGACTTCAAGAAACCGTGGAATTCCGAGACCAGTAGGTACCTTTACCCGTGCTCGCAATTCCTCGTCACCATCTTTGTGACGCAGGGTAACGAGCAGGTTAAGTGAAAGGTTGGAGATAAATGGAAACGGATGCGCCGAATCAACCGCTTGCGGTGTCACCAGTGGATAAATATTTTCAATGTAAAAACTACGGATGGCTTCCCTGTCCTTGTCTTCCAGTAACTCAAATGTTGTGAGGTGAATATCGTTGGTGGCCAGCAATTCAATCAATTCCGGCACGAGTGCATCCTTCTGCGCTTCGATTTCCCTGACCTTTTCGTAGGACTCTTCGATTTGCTGTGCTGGCAGACGCCCGTCCACGGTCAGATCCATGACCCCGGCCCCCACCTGTTGCTTCAGGCCGCCAATGCGTTTCATAAAAAATTCGTCCAGGTTCGAGCTGACAATACCGACAAACTTGAAACGTTCCAGCAAAGGTGTGTCTTTATTCTGCGCTTCGCTGAGCACGCGTCGGTTAAACTCGAGCCAGGTTAACTCCCGATTGAGGTATAACTCGGGCGACTCGAGGTCAAATTCAGTCGCGGCAGGTTTTTCTACCAACTCTTGTTTGATATCAGGCTGCGGTTCCAGGTCTGGTTCTACGGCTGATTCGGCTCCGGGTTCTACGACTGAATCCGTGCCTGGCTCTACGACTGAATCCGTATCTGGTTCTACGATTGAATCCGTATCTGGTTCTACGATTGATTCAGCATTTGGCTCTACGATTGATTCAGCGCTATCGGTTACTACCGACAGTGTATTCTGGATTTTGGATTTAGTAGTCATGACTCGATCCTCGAACTCGATGGTTTTCCCAGCAACCTATAACAATCTTCATAAAGTGTCCAGAAAATCGGGTATTGAAATCTGTCGGAATGCTCGCTCTCTTCTTGCAACATACAGGATAGTATAGCGGTGAGTTAGCAACCCGTGATAACAGAATGTCTACACCCTGCTCCGTCGCCTCCGAGATTTCCGCTTATTATCATCACCTTGAGTATTTTTATTTTTTGGTTTTGGCGGGGGAAGTTTGACTACTTTAGACAGTTCTACATAGGGATCAACTTTATGCGGCAGTGCCATGGCTTCGATAAAGTATTGCTGGAAGGCTGGCTCGATCGCGGTTTCGATTTTTTCAACCTTCGGCAAAATCTCACCAATTTCCAGGCGTGAGGGTAAATTTAACAGGGCGATGCGGGCACCGGTTCCAGCGGCGTTTCCGACCGAACCGACATGTTCGAGGTTGCAGTCAGGGATCAATCCCAGCACCATCGCGTACTTGACATCGATGTGACTGCCAAAAGCACCGGCAAAACCAATACGGTCTACCTTGCTAATGCCCATGCGATCGATGAGTAACCGGGTACCGGCGTGCAAAGCCGCTTTTGCGAGCTGGATCGCTCGTACGTCATTCTGGGTAATTCGAATTGACTTATCGCCCTCGTACAATACATAAGAATAAGTGCGTCCGTCTAAAATGATGCGATCACTTTGCTTACCTTCGACCGGTCCAATGACTCCATCCTGGTCGATAATTCCGGCGAGAAACATTTCTGCCACTACTTCGATAATACCCGACCCACAAATACCGCTAACACCGACTTTGGCGTTCTTTTCGGCAAATTCATCCTCATCCGACCAGGCATCGCAGCCGATCACGCGAAACTTCGGTTCCAGGGTTTCGGGGTCAACCCGAATGCGCTCCATTGCTCCCGGGGCCGCACGTTGGCCCGATGTAATCTGGGCACCCTCGAAAGCGGGACCCGTTGGACTGGAGGCTGCCAGCAAACGGTTACGATTGCCCAGCACAATTTCGGCATTGGTGCCGACATCAACCAGTAAAATGTATTCTTCTGACAAATCGGGGCGTTCTGCAAGAATGACCCCGGCAGTATCCGCGCCTATGTGCCCGGCGATACAGGGCAAGATACAAACTCTTGCTTCAGGGTGTAAATGCAGATCTATATCGCTGGCACGGATCACGGTGGTCTGATCGGTAGCCAGGGTGAAAGGTGCCGTTCCCAGCGGGGTTGGATCGATGCCGAGAAATAAATGATGCATAATCGGGTTCGCAACCACGGTCAGGTCAAGTATCTCTTCAAGCTGGATTCCGGCCGATTTAGCTGCCCGCTTCGCCAGCTGATTGAAAGCCTCCCGCACTACCCGCGTCATCGCCTCGTCACCGCCCTCGTTCATCATCACGTACGAAACACGGCTCATCAAGTCTTCACCGAATCGAATTTGCGGGTTCATCGTGTCGGCGGTAGCAACTACCTCGCCAGTATCGAGATTGCACAATTGCGCGGCGATGGTGGTCGAACCAAGGTCTATAGCCAGTCCATAAACAACTTTTTTTACACCAGGCC
>JBGUEB010000245.1:0-5197 GCA_041821565.1 Gammaproteobacteria bacterium
TTGTTCATGGCTGATTTAATCGACCTGGAGCAACAACAAAACTTGACGAACAATGCCAAAAGAAAGATAGAAACTCCCGCTCCCAAACCCCTGACGGCAGAAATAACAGGAAATCCGGACACCCGGAAAATGACCGACTTGTTGAAATTGAGTTTTGGCAGCAAGGAGGTTTCTGAGCCTGTTAAAACACCTGTTGTCGGAATTTACCAGGCTAGATTTGGCATAAATTACGCTTATCTAACCGAGCAGGGGCGTTATGCTTTCCTGGGCAACTTGATTGATCTTGAGCGCGGCACTAATTTGACCGAAATGGCAAAGCGAGAGATAGTAAAGAGTGATTTGAAACTGTTTGCAACCGAAGACAAGGCTATATTTCCTGCAATAGGGCCCGAGAAAGCCGTGATCAATATATTTACCGACACCTCTTGTTCTACCTGTAGAAAATTATTTTTAGAAGTTCCAAAATTACAGGCGGCCGGTATCTCTGTTCAATATCTGCCTTTCCCGGATGAAGGGCTGAATAGCACAGGATATAAAACGCTCAGACAAGTCTGGTGTGCTGAAAATAAAGCAACCGCTTTAACTATTGGCAAGGGCCTGGAAGAAGGGATCTTACCTGCCGGAAGCTGTCCTGATGCAACCCTTGTTGATAAGGGTTATACGCTGGGTAAAAGGGTAGGAGTCATAGGTACACCGGCAATTTTCAAGCAAAATGGCGAACACATAAAAGGTTATGTACCCTATCAAAAGTTGATTCCCAGAGTATTGAAAAATTGAAAAAAGACTTGTTTGAAGATCGCGTGACATCACCCGTAACGGCCTTGCGTCCGGGGAACAGGCGAATCCACAAGTCGCTCTATCCGACCACAATCGTTATCCGGAATCTGGTCGATTTGCTCCCGGTAAACCCGTCGAAGCTCGTGGGATCCTGGCGCACTATATTTTTTGTTCGGGAATTAATAAAAATATTTCACAAATTTCGATTAAAGCTGCTAAATTTGACGGTGCTACATTTAAATTGTTGTATTATCCTGAAACTTTTGACTGGCTCTATTGTCTCCTTACGCTGAATGATAAAAAATCTGCTCATTGTAAAACTCATACTTGTACTGGTTCTTCAACCGGTAGCGGTCGTGTTTGCTGGGAGTGGTAGCCTGGAAGTTCAATTTTCGAACATTAATTTCAGCAGTACTGATATGGACTGCAAGCATATGAACAGCCTGGATTGTCCAGGCGTGGATATATGCTTAAATGTTGGGCATGCTGGATGTGAAGTAGAAGGTTTTCGAATATTATCTATTGTTGAGACTGCTTCATTAGGTCTTTCACATTCAATACAGGCATATAGAAAAGCCCATTTTCCTCTAACGCAAACTGTCCCCCCACTAAGGCCTCCTAGAATCTCCTGACGGTTACTGAGTGTGCCCGGTTTTGTTTCGGGCTTCGTATCATTTTGTCTGGAGTTTAAGCATGTTTTATAAAAAAAGCAGGGGCACCGCGTCTGCAAAAGATCTCAGCGTTTTGTCAAATCGAACTACAACTGACTTATCGCGCCGACGATTCGTACAGGGAGTAGCCGCGGGCGGGGCCTTAATGGCATCGGGTCTTGGTTACTCGTCAATGGCCAGGTCGAGTTATCAACGGCCTCAAATTCTGTCTGGGAATCACTTCTCGCTGGCCTTCGACTACAAGAAAGTCAACTTTACGGGTAAGGATCGAGTCGCAACTGCTATCAACGGTAGCGTACCGGCCCCGGTTTTGCGCTGGAAACAGGGAGAACGGGTGACGCTCGATGTCACTAATAACCTGGCCGTGGATAGCTCGATTCACTGGCATGGAATGATCCTGCCGAGCGCAATGGATGGCGTGCCGGGCATAAGCGATGATTTCAAGGGCATTAAGCCCGGTGAAACATTTCGCTACGAGTTTGACGTAAAGCAGAGCGGCACTTACTGGTATCACAGCCATTCAGGGTTCCAGGAGCAAACCGGCGCCTACGGCGCGATTGTCATTGATCCCATTGAACCCTTCCACGTCAGCTATGACCGTGAACACGTGATCCTGTTGTCGGACTGGTCCGACGAGGATCCGGAAGACATATACGCCACGCTGAAAAAAATGAGCCACTACTACAACACGCGCGAGCGTACCACTGGAGATTTGTGGAACGAGATACAAGAGAATGGCCTGAGCCAGACCTGGAATGACCGGGGAATGTGGAACGACATGCGCATGAGCGACAGGGACATCTCGGATGTAACCGGGTACACCTACACCTATCTCATGAACGGTAACGCACCTGCCGAAAACTGGACCGGAATATTTAACAAGGGCGAACGCCTGCGGCTAAGGATCATAAACGCCTCGGCGATGACCTTGTTCGATCTGCGGATTCCTGGTTTGAAGATGACCGTCGTCGCAGCAGACGGTCAAAACGTCGAACCCGTTACGGTCGATGAATTTCGAATTGGTGTCGCGGAAACCTACGATGTTCTAGTTAGCCCGGATGATGATATGGCTTATACCGTTTTCGCCCAGTCGATCGATCGCTCCGGCTACGCGGTGGGACGACTAACTCCGGATCTTTCACTACAGGCCGAATTACCGCCAATGGACGCGGCCCCGCTTCTAAGCCATGGCGATATGGGGATGGGTGGCATGGATCATAGCAAAATGGATCACAGCAATATGGGCGCTGAGATGATGGCCATGATGATGGGTGGTGATATCAAGCATGCCGAAACCGAATATGGGCCCCATATCGACATGCTGGCCGAGAATCCCCAGTACCGACTCGATGATCCCGGCGTAGGCCTGAGAAACAACGGCAGAACTGTATTGACTTATGCCGACCTTCATAATCTTGTTCCCACGCCGGATCCAAGAGACCCCGAACGGGAAATCGAATTACATCTGAACGGCAATATGCGCCGCTACATGTGGTCGATAAATGGGGTCAAGTTTGCCGATGCCGAGCCGCTGGTGATGAAGCATGGAGAGCGCCTACGCATTACGTTAGTGAACGATACTATGATGAATCACCCGATGCATCTTCATGGTGTCTGGAGCGACCTGGAAACCGGAGACGATAAATTCATTCCGCGCAAGCACACGGTAATCGTACAACCGGGTTCGAAAATAAGCTACCGCGTGACCGCCGACGCCCTCGGAAGCTGGGCCTATCACTGTCACCTTATTTACCATATGCCGGGCATGTTCCGACGCGTGGTAATCGCGTGAGAAATAAACTAATATGCGCCGTTTTTCCGGTCTGCTTGGGGTTGGTTGCTATACCGGCACTGGCTGCCACAGAAGACGACCCCGTGCTTTATATGTTGAAAATTGACAAGCTCGAAGCCCGGAAAACCGATGACGGTACCCTGGGCGCGTTGGAAGGTTATTTCTGGATTGGGAAGGACCTCAACAAAGCCTGGATCAAGACCAAGGGCGAGCGTACCAGCGAGACTACTGAAGTCGCGGAGATTCAGTTGCTCTACAGCCGTGCCATCGATACGAACTGGGACCTGCAACTAGGCGGTCGTCACGATAAATATCCCGACACGGAACGTAACTGGGCAACGATCGGGTTTAATGGGATCGCTCCTTACTGGTTTGAGATCGATACAGCACTGTTTGTTGGAGAGAATGGACAGAAAAGCCTGCGGTTTGAAGCTGAGTACGAATTCATGCTCACGCAAAAATGGGTTTTATACCCTGAAATCGAAGCCAACTGGTTCAGCGAGGATGACGATGAACTGGGGATTGGTTCAGGCCTGGCTGGCGTTGAAGCGGGGCTCCGACTGCGCTACGAAATTACACGCCAGTTCGCGCCCTATGTGGGCGTCAATTACGAGCGGCTACTGGGCGATACCGAGGATATTGCTAAAGCCGCAGGCGAAGTTACCAGCGAAACACAGCTGGTCGCAGGACTAAGGTTCTGGTTTTAGTTTTATATTTAGTTTTTCGACTAAATTTTTTATCAACTGTAACAACTAAGGAAAAAAGCACATGAAATTTGTAACAAGAACAATAGTATTGGCATTATTCTCTTCAACTCTAATGGCGGGTGGTACTGACAACCATAGTCATGGCAATATGAAATTCAGCATTGGTGAGCCTGGAAAAAGCTTTCCCGATCGCAGAATTTCGGTATCGATGAAGGATACGATGCGGTTCGTATTTGAACCCAGGCTGGGTGAGCTCAGAGATGGCGAAACCATTGAATTCAAAGTCAGGAACGACGGTCAAATCCAACATGAGTTTTCCATCGGAAATGCAGATGATCAGATCAAGCACGCGATCATGATGCAGAAGATGCCAGATATGAAACATAGCGATCCGAACACAGTTTCACTTGCGCCTGGGGAATCGGCAGCACTGCTCTGGAAATTCATGGGCAAAGATACCGTCGTTTTTGCCTGCAATATACCTGGGCATTTCGAAGCAGGTATGAAACATGTCCTCGCTATCAAGGGCAATAGTAGTGAGGATCTGGCGGCAAACTAAACACCCAATCCCTGTGTCCGGGCAGTTTCGCGATAAACATAGCTTACTGCCCGGGTTCTCTCCCAGTCTCCGCTTGGTACTGTCAACTTAAGTGCATTTATAGAGATTTGTGTTAATAAATTGCGCGTAACTTATTGATTCATGGTTGGGGGTGAGCTCAAATTTACAAGAAAAGCTCAGATTTTTTAGTTAAGTTGACAGTACCGAAATCGGACACCAGTCGGCCAGACTTCCTTACCAAGATACAATATTTCAGCTCTTACTGGAAAGCCGTTTTAGCCGTGGGTCCTGGAAAGGCACTGTGCTGAGGTCGACGATAACCGGTCCGGGGGAGATTACTGGTAGCACTGCCGCGCATATATGTTGAAAATCGTTGCGGAAATGGACGCTACTCTTGATCGCGATGATATTTTGTTCGACTGGCTCGATACCCAGGTGACTAAACATGGCCTGGTCCATGGTTTGTACTGGCTTCGAACCAACTACCACGCGAACATTATCGATTTCGAGTAATGCAGTGGGGCCGAGATCCATATCGGCACCTGCAAGCATTGGACCGGTGGCGCTGAAACATCCGTTGGACACAGCCAGGATCCGAAATTCCGCTGCAAACGGCTGGCTGTCGGGGTAACCCGATTTTCCACCCAGGCTGATATAAATCTTCGCTCCTGTTCCCGCTGCATGTGCCGAT
>JBGUEB010000246.1:0-5187 GCA_041821565.1 Gammaproteobacteria bacterium
CATGCGGCGCTGGTTATGCCAAAGCGCGCGTTCTGTGGCTTACCGGGGACATTCTACGAGCCAACCGAAGAACAGACGATTGATGCACTCAAGGAATGTATCGCCAACTACCCAGCCGATCGCGAGTGGTTCGTCGCGGCGGGATGGACGGCGCCAGCGCTGTCAAAGGAGACGCTGACGCGAGAATTCCTGGACAAGTTGATTCCGGACCGGCCCGCCTACGTTGAAGATGAAACCGGAGGCCACGCGGCATGGTTCAATACAAAGGCGATGGAGGTTGCCGGCCTTTCGAGTGACTACCAGGACTCTTCGGAAGGTTTTTACAGTCGCACTGCGGATGGCGACCTGGCAGGTACAGCACATGAGGGCGCTGTCAATCCACTGCTCGATGCGTTGCCACCGTTCGATGTAGAGCTGAAAAAAATCGCGTTCAGCAAGCTCATGGACGAAGCATTGTCAAAAGGTGTCACTGCTTTTGGTGAAGCTTACGTGGGGATGTTCGAGGGTGATTTGCAAACCTGGCAGGAATTGAAGCAAGAAGGGAAAATTCACCAGCACGTTAACCTTTACCTTAAAGGTAATCTCGGTACTGCAGAGTTGACGCCCGTAGAAACACTCGAGGAATGGTGGAGCAGCTATGACCTACCCGGAAAGAAAGGGGTAAAGATGGCCATGGATGGCAGCATTGAGTCATTCACCGCGCCACTGGTTGATGGCTACGCAGAGACAGATGTAGAACCTGTCGAGAGTGCGCTGCCGGGTGATCAGCTCGATGAGGATAATCCTGGCAAGAACGCCGATCCCATTATCCCGGCGGAATCGTTTGCGAAATACATGGCCGAACTGGATGCTGCAGGATTCCAGGTCAAGACGCATGCGATCGGTGACGGCTCGGTACGCATGGTGCTCGACGGCTACGAAGCAGTCATCAAGGCGAATGGCAACAATCGCCTGAGACACCACATCGACCATTGCAGCCTGGTTCATCCTGACGACTTCCAGCGATTCGTCGATCTCGACGTCAGTTGCACGATCTGGCCGCCATTGAACGCGCCACTCGGTTACAACGTCGACGGTATCAAGCCTGTACTTAAACCCAAAACCTGGGCCGCCATGTATGCCAATCGCGAGCGTGTTGACGCTGGTATCCGCCTCGCCAATCATACGGACGCGCCGGCGGCGACTATGTGGCCCTGGTTCGGCATGGAGGCTACGATCACACGCGGTTTCCCGGGCAAACCCGAGAAGGGCAAGATGGGTGAAGAGCATGCGCTGACCTTGGAAGAAGTCATTGAGGCTTACACGATCAACGCGGCATGGTCGTTGCGCATAGAGGACGTGACAGGGTCAATCGAGGAAGGCAAATACGCCGACATGATCATTCTGAATCACAATCTGTTCGAGATCCCAGTGACCGATATCCACAAGACCGAGGTGCAGCAAACGATCTTCAAAGGTAAGGTAGTCTACGAACCAGAATAACAAAGAGAATTCGTCACGCTGCGATGACCTGCACCCGAGGGCAGGGCTCCGCCCCAAATAGGTTTATTCGGGTAGCCCACGAGATGAGTTTGACTCAGTCAGCACGCCATTTTGAAACCATTTATTGAATGCCAACCACATACCAGGAGAGCGAAAGCCGATGCAAAATAGAGTAGAAAAATATCTTTTCCGAGCATTTACAATGACTATTTTTATCATGTTGTCAGCGTGTGCCGCCACTAGTCATGAGATTACGGAGTCAGTTAATCACGCACCGGCTGGTTACCAGATCCAGAAACTGGTCGTGGTAGCAATTACAGAAGACGGCCCGACTCGATCTAAATTTGAGGATGGCTTTGCGAGCGCGATGAGTAATCATGGGTTATCGGCGAATGTCAGTTACAAGGTGATGCCTGATCTAGACGATCTGGCCGACGATCAAAAACTGGAAAAAGCGAAGAGTGAAACATCAGCAGATACATCGCTAATGGTTGAGGTGGTGGAAAAAAGCGCACCGGCCGAGGCGACCAAAAATGCGATGTTTGGAGTATGGATTGCGGGTGTCTTGCTTGATGACCGTGACGTTCGGAGAGTAGGTGCCTGGGGCGGACTGGCAGCCGCGGATGCTGCCAGCAATTACAAGTTACGTGTTACCGTTTGGAACATGGATGACGATTCCTTGCTCTGGACGGGCGATACAATAAGTTATGTTTACGACCTCGCGAGCGACGAAAAATCAGGAGCAATACTGGCAGACACTATTCACGAAGAACTGCTCAAGTCTGGACTAATTAAATAATCGAAGCCTGGTGCCAGGCGAGGTTTGCTGATCTAGTTTTTATGATAGATTTCTTTCAAATTTCTGAGTAACATCAAAAAGAAACCAGATGATTGGGCCCGTAAACACCTGCACGAATGGAGTGAATATGTTAAAAACCAAGTGCTATCTTGTATTGTTAATGACTTCTTGTCTTATATTTGGCCAGGCTTGTTCGCTGGTTACTCCAACAGTCGACGTGGAGGAAATCGCCGGTATAACAGGTGAACTGATAGCCGAGGTCGAACATGGCCTGGAATTTGATAACGTAATACTACTGATTCGTTACATCGATGATGAGGAGATTGCTTCGGTTAGTGAATGGCAAAAAACATGGAATGAACTGCTTGCGGCTTTGCGTGCTGTGGCCCGTTATTCAATTGTAGTAATTGAGATTGCCGGCAACCAGGAAGCCGAGGGTTTTCAGGCAGAGCTTGGTGAAAACGTATCAGAGCTGTACGCGGATTTGAGGGCCGTACCATCCCTGAGAAGCTCGCTCGAAACCGTCAATCTTGATTCGATACTGACTAATGTGCAATCCGAGGATAAATTCCTGGAAGCCGCAAGAGCTACATTACCTGCAATTTCTGCAGTCGTTAGTGGGCTGAATACTCTGGCCAATAAAAATGCCAAGAATCTGGATAAAGCGGTGGACGATTTTATTACGCGTATCGATGCCAACCATTCGGAAGTTATCAAATACCAGGACAGAATAATCGAGCGGCGTAATACTATACTTGTCCAATTACAGTTACTCGACCTCGCACGAGAGGGCGACTCCAGTGCATGGAATGAGCTGCGTATGTCTGGCATGCAAATGAAAGCTGAACTCAAGAAATTCAACACTCCTGATCAGACCGGAATAGACCGGGCCGAAACAGTGATAATTCGCAATTTGGCGACCCTCGATACGATCAGGGATAGTCTGCAACCCGATTTTGATCTTTATACTGCTGAATTGCTCGAACTCAGAAGTGTTTCCAGAAGTATTGACCAGGCATTGGTGGTCGGAAGGCTTTCTATCGGTGCCTGGGCGCACGGTCATCAGCTGTTTATCGATGGCAAAAAGACAGGTTTCGCCCTGTTTTCAGCCGCTCTATTGAAATACACTGTTAGTAAATCAGCGACTGGCCTCTTCCGCCGATACTGAATTGACCGCGTTTATCTCGTACCTGTTAAATCAACTCATTTGAGGATTAAACAGAATCGGTTATTATTTTCAGGTGAACTAGATAAAACACTGCTGCTCGAAATTAAAAGAACCGTTAATTTTTCTATGCGCTAAGGTGATAGCCTTTTCTGTTGCAGATTGAAAAAGCTCTAGCCCGCAAGTTGAGATAAGCTTGCCGAGGACATTCTCGGCAGAGGCTTAGTAAATCTAAATGATTCTAGGTGACCATCGATCCCTTTTGCTTCTCGTTGCTGTTTGCTTCGTCTTACCGTTGCCTGCCACAGCAAATGAATTCATCGAGGATTTAGAAGACATCAGGTCGCCCGAACGTTCGTCTAGCGTGATCCTGCCCTATGCCTTCCATACTGAACTCCTGGAAACAGGCGTGGGGGTTGTATACACCAAAACTGGGGCGTTACAGCCGCAGGGCGGCTCATTTATGACCGCTTACGGTACTAGCAACAGCTCCTGGGGTATCGCCGGTGGCCTGAGTCGGCTACAGATGGGCAGTAGCCGTTGGCTTTTTTCGACCCATGCTCTTGTACAACGGAACGCGCAACAACGCTTCTACGCTGAAATGGGATTCGGCGTTGACGACACCCAGGGCGGTAGCAACGATTCGGGAGTTGACGATTTTTTCCAGGGTGAAGGCTGGAACACGTTCGCCCAGGCCGAGTTCCGGTATGTGTTGCCGGTCGGTATGGGTAGCGGCGGGCCCATTCACCACTACACGACAGACAACGGCATTCTGGTGTCTGGCAGCACCAGCGGACCCTGGAACCCGCTGGAGTCCGGGCGCACGATGTTCGTTTTGAAGCCGTTCTACCAGCTGCGATCCATGGTGGTGGATGATCAGAACGCCGACAAGTTCCCGCCATTCTTCCCGGTTCAGAACGGTGAAGAAGTCGAACAGGTTTCGAATGGACTGAAAACTTTTATCGAGTACGACAACCGGGATTTTGCGCTAAACCCGCAACAGGGAAGCTACCAGCGATTGGAGGTCGCGCGCGATTTCGGTCTCCTTAATAGTTCGAATTCCTGGACTTCCGTGGAAGCCGAATACAAGAAGTATGTCAGCCTGGGAGATTCACAACAGTTCCGGCAACGGGTTTTAGCATTCGACGCCTGGACAGCCTATGTACCCACCTGGGAACTGACCCAGATTGGCGACGCAGTACGCATTGACAATGCCCCTCCGGAGAATATGGGTGCCACGCTCGGCGGTATTTACCGGCTGAGGGGCTACCCTTCCGGTCGTTTTAGCGACAAGGCCGCCGTGTACTATAGCGCGGAGTTCCGCTTCATCCCGAGCTGGGACCCGCTGCGTAGTTGGCCGTTGATTCGCGACTCCTCCTGGCGCTGGTGGCAGTGGGCGGCTTTCGCGGAGCTGGGTCGCGTAGCACCTGATTGGGATCTCTCGGAACTGCATAAAGATATGAAATGGAGCGCCGGGGTCAGTATCAGGGCGATGATCGGTTCAGGTGTCGGCCGTATGGACATCGCCACCTCGGAGGAGAGCACTCAGCTCATCCTGATGTTAGGCCAGCCATTCTGAAGCTGTCAAGCTCCTACCTTCTGGTGATCAACCGCTGCGCTGGCGGACACAGCAGTCTAGATCGAGTCCCGACTCCTTATGGTTTTTGGCTAGCCCTTTTAGCCTTAATTATTTACCGTCATCGGATGTAAGCGGAGCAAGATAGGCCTTCTCATCAATCCC
>JBGUEB010000247.1:0-5176 GCA_041821565.1 Gammaproteobacteria bacterium
GCCCAGTATTTCAAACAGGATGAAAACAGAAGCTAGCATGATCCTATTTCTTCAGATGATCGAGTATATTATGAAGTATAAGCGTTATCTAATTAGTCCAGCTAGTTATGTGGTATATCGCCTTTCCCGGCACTCATGCCCGGGAGAGCTGGCTCAGTCTTCGCTGGCCGCGTTACGAAGATCCCTGGCGGTTGAGCCGATGGCGAGCATCGTAATCCCGGTAAACAACAGGTTAATCCCAACCAGTACACCCGGCAACCAGACTGCCGACACCGGCCAGTGACGGTAAACCATGATCGCCAGCAGCAATGAAACGATACCGTTGATAAGTAGAACGCCCCATCCCTTTTGGGGTTTCACCTGGAGCGCCAGAATAATCCCGGTGATACCTTCGACGAGGAAATAGGCGAACAGAATGATAGTCAAGGTAGTCAGCCCCAATAAGGGGTTGGCGAGTACCGCGAAGCCGGCAAAAATAGTTATTGCACCGAATGCCAACATTAAGATTCCCTTGCCTAGAGATCCCGCCTTGAAAGCATAGATGCCGCGGGTGATACCCCCGCCGATTAGCAGGAAGGCAATCATATAGGTCAGCACTACCCCGGACGCCAGCGGTGAACCAAGCGCGATGATTCCGATTATCACTGTCAGGATACCCATCCAGGTCGAGGTTTTTGATGCACTATCTAGTACTTCAGTGGTTTCGTTCATGTTGACTTCCTTTATCTGATTTTAAAATCGGCGAGTATAAATTGAGTCGCATGCTAACTCCAGTCAAAATTCAGCCTGCCAGGATAGAAACCACTGCTATCCACCTTCGCTGGTGGTTTCTGGCTGGAGTAGCCAGTAATTTTCGCCTGTTTGCTTAAGGTTGCTACGTTGCGATGCCGGCTTGCCGCTATTCAGAAGCTGGGCGAGGTCACTGGCGACCATACCATTGTAAAGGTGATATACATGTCCAGACGGAGAGCGTACGGAGATCTCGGACAGATCGATGATATCTACCCCCGTCAGTCCATCCAGATGCGGCCCGGATTCGCTCAGACGCGGATATCCGTGCACTTGCCTGGAAAGTGCGAGCGGCGTGTCGTTGGCCGATACGTAGATGGTAATGTTACGCGCCAGCGGCCGAATCCGGGGCAGGTACTGTTTGAATATGCCGATATCGATGTCTGCGGCGAGTAAAACAAGCTGATTTATCAATGGTTTAGTGACCTGCTCGGCGCCGGCCATCTGAACCAGTGCGAGGAATACGCCGCGCGTGCCGAGACTGTGAGCGGTGACGTCAAAGCCACCTGCACCAAAATGCTCGACCATGTCGGTCAGGGTTTGCGCCAACGGCGCCACACTCCAGTATAAATCCGACTCGTCACGTGTATAGTTCAGAATTGCACCGTCGGAGGGCCAGCTAAAAAGCAGGAATCGACCCGCCAGCCCCTGTAACGCCTGAAAAACCGATGCTCTCTTACAGCCCCTTTCAAAGTCGATGAAATACCCGTGCGTGTACAGCACGGGGCGACGGGTGCCCCGGGTTTGTTCCAGGTCGCGCCAGAAATCCTCCATGGAATGCTCATTTATCTTGTTCAGTTCGAGGATGTCGTCTGGAATATAGAATGATGCGTTTTGCGCTATTGGCTCTAACGCCTTGAGCGGTGTACGGGACAGGACGCAGTGTCCAGCACGGCGAATATCCCTGCTGTCACCGAAGTACTCCGTGGCTTTGCTGCTACCGGTTTTGTTTCTCAGTGTGATAAAGGCGACCGTTCGTTGCGATCCATCCCCGGCGAGGACTTTCGAACTCGTGGTCTTGCTTTCGCCCGATTGTGCGATGGCATAGCCATCGGGTCCGCATGCCGCGATGAGTGAGGCCAGAATAACTATCGCGAAGACTTGAATATGGCACCTGAAATTATCGATTTTTCGCATTGTACTTGGTTGGCTTACCGATCCCACCTGAAGAGCATAATGAAGTATAAACGCTATGTTATTTGCATGCTAACCCTGGCCCATTATCAATAATCGCTGAAGGTAATATTGGCACTGAAATAAGTACAGAATCGGGTTGTACCAAACCTCTGTGACACAGGCACCAGGCCTGTGGTTAACATTATACATAGCCAAAAATGAGGAATTTGTTATGATCTTTTTGCCCATGTTCAAGCATGTGTTCAAATCCCTGCTTATAAATATAGATACAACTATAAAGCCGAGGCAGGCCTGCGTTTTATTGGAGAGTAAAGAATGAAAATAATCAGATGTCTCTTCTCGACATTCTTATTGTGCTTTTTTGTTTCAGTCGCAACAGTTGGCGGCGTCGCGCTCGCCCAAACTGAAGGTTCAGAAATTGAATCGGTCGAAGTTCCGGAAGCGCTTGGCCCGGATGCAATGAGTGCGCTGGTATCAAAACTGGATGAAAAACAAACTGCTGCCCTGGTGGAGCTGATCCAATTACTCAACAGTTCTGCGATCAGCGGCGAAACCGTTGCAGTTGTTAAGCAGCCACCTGCAATCGATATCATTAGAGGATGGTTCACAGACTTCGGTAGGAGTCTTAAATCCAATGTGCAGTCTTTGCCAGAGACGATAGCTGGCATCGGTAAAGCCGTTTCTACAATATTCGAGGGGCGAGAAGCGGGCGGCAACCTGAGTTTTCTGCTTTCACTGGCCCTGGTCCTGGTCGCAGGTATTGCTGCAGAGTGGTTGTTTAATCGATTTACCGCAAACAGTCGCGAAAAAATACGCCAGGCACATCCTGAAACACTTCTTGAAACTTTTAGAACCCTGTCAACTCGCGCTGGTATAGAGATAGGGGGTGTCATTGTCTTTACCCTGGTCGCGTTAATCTCGACCAACATATTTGTTCAGCAGGACAATGACCGATTCCTGATTTCGGCATTCATCTTAAACGCCATTTTAATAGTCCGTTTATTTGGTGCGATACTACATTTTATTCTTGCTCCAAGGCGTCCGGAGTTGCGCCTGGTATACACGGACACCTGGACAGCGTTGTACATTGAGAGAAACTTTAAATTGCTCGCCGGTGTTGTCGGTGTGGGTTTTTTTCTCGTTGCCGTGATGCAGAAAAATGGAATAGCCATAGATACGTTTCGTTTCTGGGTGGGTCTGGCTATTCACCTCTGGATTATTATCGTTACCTTGAAGGCTCGCAAGGGGCTAACCCTTATTATCAAGGGCGATGATGACAATTTGACCCCGGGACTGGAACGTATGGCCGGCTGGTGGCCGGCGCTGTCCGCAGCGGTGGTCGCATTTAACTGGTTTTTCCTGCAATTCACTCTCAGCGTAGGAAACCAGGAACTGAGCCCCCAGCGTAGTGTTTCCGCAATCGTCCTGATTATTATGGCACCCTTCCTCGATACCATAGTGCGTGGTCTTGCTGCCCACATGGTTCCGACCACTGAAGGTAAAGGCGAAGTTGCTGAAAAAGCCTATGAAGCGACCCGTCTTTGTTATATTCGAGTTGGCAGAATCCTATTGATAGGATTTTTGATAATAGTCATTGGCAAATTGTGGGGAATCAATTTGCGTAACCTGGCCGAGTCTGGTTTTGGCGCGCAGGTTGCTGCCAATGGCGTTGCATTTCTGCTGATCCTGGCGCTCGGTTACCTGGCCTGGGAAGTGACCAATCTCTGGATTAACAAACGCCTGGCGAAGGAAATACCGGAAGGGGAAGGTGACGTTGAAGGGGGGACCGGACAAACACGGATTGCAACCATCTTGCCAATCATGCGTATGACCGTGCAGGCTACCATTATCATCATCACCGTTTTACTGGCTTTAAGCGAATTGGGTGTCAATATAGCGCCCTTACTCGCGGGTGCTGGCGTTTTAGGCCTCGCGATCGGTTTCGGCGCACAAACCCTGGTGAAGGACATTGTATCGGGTGTTTTCTTTTTACTCGACGATGCGTTTCGGTTGGGTGAGTTTATCGAGGTTGGTACTACAATGGGTATAGTCGAGAAAATATCGGTACGATCGTTACAATTGCGTAGCGCCCTCGGGGCGGTACACATCATTCCCTACGGCTCGATGTCACAGCTCACTAATAACAGTCGAGACTGGGTCACGATGAAGTTAAAATTCACCATACCTTTTGATACTGACCTCGAAAAAGTACGCAAAATTTTCAAGAAAATTGGTCAGGAACTCCAGGAGGTACCTGAACATGCCGCAGTGCTCATCAACCCATTCAAATCGCAGGGTGCCGCGGACGTTACCGATGTTGGCATAGTGATTCGTGGCAAGTTTACGACAGTTCCAGGTGGACAGTGGCAAATTCGTAAAGAAATTTATTCCCGCGTACAAAAGGCGTTTGAAGAAAACGGAATCGAATTTGCACGAAAAGAGGTACGCGTACAGTTACCGGAACATATGGATCCAGGCAATTTAACTGAGGATCAGAAAAAGGTTGTTTCTGCAGCGGCAAGCCAGGCGGCGGAGCCTGATGTGGTGGAAGGGAGTAAGGGTTGATTTTGGTGTTGGGGGTTACGCAGTATATAGATAATAAGTCCACATCATCCGACATAACAAGCACTTTTTTTAAACCCCTAATACCTTCAGAATCAGTAACCCTGTGATCTAAATCTTTCTGTTCCCATACTGTGATATGGGTATAGTGGTTGATCGGGATAGAAATGAGTAGTAGAACCATGGAACAGGTGAGGAGGAAGGTAGCAAATGAATGATTTATTGCTAGAGATTCATCAGACACTAACAGCAATCCCGGGTTTTGAGGGCATTGCTCAAAACGATTACACTAGCCAGAGACTTGGTGGCCTGACCAATCTAGTGTTCCAACTTGACACTGGTAAAGATCGTTATGTTCTGCGTATTCCCGGAGAAGGAACCGAAGAGTACATCGACCGTGCGGTTGAAATTTATAATGCTCGAGTGGCGGCAAGGGCAAGTGTCTCTGCAGAGGTCATCTACGCTGATAGTGGAACCGGGGTGATGCTGACTCGCTGCATTGATGGCATTGTCACCATGACGCCGGAACAATTTGCAACTCGGGAGGGAGCGGCGGCTCGCGCCGGGGAAGCTTTGAAGCAAATGCATAGCTGTGGGGAGGATTTTCAGTTTCGCTTTGAGCTATTCGCGATGATTGACGACTACCTGGGCATTCTCGACAAACAAAAAACGGAACTGCCAGAAGGAT
>JBGUEB010000248.1:0-5149 GCA_041821565.1 Gammaproteobacteria bacterium
CCGATGGAGCAGAGCAATCCCAGTGATGCTAACGCCAATGGCAGGAACATCAGGTCACCCCGGCTTCCCATGTCGCCGATAGCGGCTATGGTCAGTGTCTCCGCGATTGCAATGGTTGCGATCATCGATCCACAATAGGACTCGAAAATGTCGGATCCCATGCCGGCAACATCGCCCACGTTGTCGCCTACATTGTCGGCAATTACGCCCGGATTACGAGGGTCGTCCTCAGGAATACCGGCCTCAATTTTACCAACCAGGTCGGCACCGACGTCGGCGCTCTTGGTGAAAATACCGCCACCCACACGCGAAAACAGGGCTACCACTGAAGCGCCCATCGCGAATCCATGGATAGCATGTATTGTTTCGGGATCACCACTGAACATTAAATATACGATGCCCAGGCCTAACAGGCCTAATGCAGCTACCGAAAGCCCCATTATTGAACCGCCAAAGAAAGCAACCGTAAGGGCGCTGGCGGCACCTTCATTATGCGCCGCGGTAGTGGTGCGCATATTCGCGCGAGTAGCTGTATTCATACCGATATAACCGGCAGTTCCCGAAGCCAACGCACCGAGTAAAAAACATAAAGCAGTTTCCCAGCCAAGAAAAATATACAGTAATACCATCAACACGGCGGCGAATATAGATAACATCTTATATTCGCGTCGCATGAAAACCATCGCGCCGAGATGAATCTGATTGCCGATGTCGACAACCTTACCCTCGCCTTCCGGATATTTTTTCACCTGGTCAAAAATGAATTTCGCGGCAAACAGACCCAGCACACCGAAAATCGGTGGTAACAGAGTACTCACGTCCATACTACTCCCCTAAAATAATGAATAATTTAATGCTTAAATAGCAGGCTATGCTTTCAGCCTGGAAAATTTTGCGTGCATGATATCGATTTTTGCCCTGGGTTCAAAACCTCTTTCGCCGAAATCGGGCGAATCTACTAAAATAAAGTGTAAATAATGCCAATCATTGCGATCTAATTGAAAAAAGAAGCGTTACACTATTCATCTATCCACTCCGGTGGTTTAATCTTGTATCCTGATTTCCGCTCAGAAATTCAAAGATATTTTTCTCACCCACCTCAGCCCTAGATGTCGAACCGAGTTCAAATAAAAGATGATCATTTTGAATATGGCCTGATCCGGCGTCGTTTAATCGTCTCTGCCGTCATCGTGCTGGTATTGATAATGATAGTGCTGGGTCGACTGTACGTTCTGCAGATTCTGGAATACGAGCACTTTTCAACCCTATCAGATAGCAATCGGGTTCGTATCCGGGCCTTACCACCAACCCGCGGTTTAATCTATGATCGAAATGGCGTGGTAATGGCTAATAATTTACCAGCCTATCGACTCGAGATCACCAGGGAACAGGTTGACGATATTGACGATACCCTGAACCGGCTGAAACAATATGTTTATTTTAGTGACTACGACCTAAAACGGTATCGGCAATCTTCCAGGCGGCGACGACCGTTTGAAAGCATACCCTTGCGCCTGAATCTCAATGATGACGAAGTTGCCAGACTCGCAGTCAATTTACACAAGTTCACCGGCGTCGAAATCAATGCCCGCCTGACACGTAACTATCCCCAGGAAGGGCATGCGATTCATGCGCTCGGATATGTGGGTCGTATCGATGAAAAAGACCTCAGAGGAGTTAACGAAATCGATTATGCAGGAACCAGCCATATCGGTAAGCTCGGGCTGGAGAAGTATTATGAGAACGAATTGCATGGCAGCGTGGGTGTTCAACAGGTCGAAGTGAATGCCAAGGGTCGCACCCTGCGGGTGCTCGATGAAACCCCGCCGATCTCGGGTAATGATTTGCATTTGACCATCGATTCCAGGTTACAGAAGATTGCCGAGAATGCGCTAGGCGAATATACCGGATCGGTGGTGGCAATTGATCCGAATAATGGCGAAATACTGGCCCTGGTCAGTATGCCAACATTCGATCCAAATCTGTTTGTTAATGGAATCAGTGTAGATAATTACAGTGCCCTGCGTGATTCCCCTCGTAGACCGCTGTTCAACCGGGCGCTTGCCGGGCAGTATCCGCCCGGATCGACGATAAAGCCTTTTCTCGCTCTTGCCGGCCTGGAAAGCAATTCCATAACCGCAAGCAAGAAACGATTTTGCGGTGGCTATTACATTCTTCCCAAGGAAACAAGGAAATTTCGAGACTGGAAGAAATGGGGGCACGGGCTTATGGATATGAAGTCTGCGATTACCCAGTCCTGTGACGTTTATTTCTATGACCTGGCCTATAAAATGGGTATCGACAAGATGTCCCCCTTCCTCGAACAGTTTGGATTCGGTGAAAAAACTGGTATTGATAGCACCGGTGAAAAAGACGGTCTACTACCTTCTCGCGAGTGGAAACAAAGGACGCAGAGTATGCCCTGGTTTCCTGGTGAAACGCTTAATACGAGCATTGGTCAGGGCTATTTTTTGGTGACACCGCTACAGCTTGCTAGTTCAACCGCAGCGCTGTCCCGGAAAGGCAAAAGGTTTCGACCCCACCTGGTACGTGCTATCGGCTACAACCAGGTTGATGAACGGCGTGACCTTGCAGTCGAGGTAGCGGGACAATACGACGTGATCAAAGCCCTGAACTGGGAGCATATCCGCAACTCGATGATAAACGTGGTTCATGGCGCGCGTGGTACCGCCCGTGGAACAAACGTCGGTATAACCTATAAAGTAGCTGGTAAGACGGGTACCGCGCAGGTATTTGGTATCGCCCAGGATGAGGAATACGACGAAGAAACCGTTAGCCAAAAATTACGTGACCATGCACTGTTTATCAGTTATGCGCCTGCCGAGGACCCTCGTATCGCAGTAGCCGTTATTGTAGAAAACGGTGCACATGGTGGTTCTGTCGCAGCGCCAATTGCACGACTGGTAATGGATGGCTGGTTGCAGGAAGAGTCATGAATCAGTTGTTCGACGACGAAAATATCTCGTATACCAAACGATTTCTGGATGCCCTGCGTTTAGATCCGGTATTACTGCTATTGCTCGGCCTGCTTTCGATCTTTGGGATGATGCTGTTGTATAGTGCCGGTGGTTCTAACGTTGATCTGATGATGCGCCAGATCACGCGCCTGGCGATGGCGCTGGTATTGTTGATTGTTATCGCAAATATGCCGTTACGCGTTTTGAAAAAAATTTCACCCTGGATTTATCTACTGGGTCTATTGTTACTACTGGCAGTAATGCTTTTTGGTGAAGTAGGCAAGGGTGCGCAACGTTGGCTAGATCTTGGGTTTATTCGATTTCAGCCATCCGAAATTTTAAAATTGGCGGTACCTATGATGGTAGCCTCATATTTAACCGATCGTAGTTTGCCTGTAGGCTGGAAGGCTTTAACCGTATCGGTAATACTGGTAATGATTCCTGTGGTTATGATTGCTCGTCAGCCGGATCTGGGGACCGCAATCCTGGTTGGCAGTGCTGGATTTTTTGTGTTGTTCCTGGCGGGTATACGCTGGAAAATTATGCTTATTCTGGGATTTCTATTTTCTTTAATGGCACCCTTAATGTGGAAATTCGTACTACACGATTATCAACGCAATCGCATTCTTACCTTGCTGAATCCCGAGAGTGATCCGCTGGGTTCAGGTTACCATATTATCCAGTCAAAAATTGCGATTGGTTCAGGTGGTGTCTATGGTAAAGGCTGGCTCAACGGTACCCAGTCGCAGCTCGATTTTATCCCAGAGCGGTCGACTGATTTTATATTCTCTGTTTTTGGCGAAGAATTTGGATTTTATGGCAGTATTTTATTGATTCTACTGTATTTGGCGATAATCTATAGGGGTCTGTATATCGCTGCCTGTTCCAAGGAAAATTTTGGTCGACTGCTGGCGGGAGCATTAAGTTTGACCTTTTTTGTCTATTTGTTTGTCAATATTGGTATGGTTGCCGGGATGTTGCCAGTCGTTGGTGTGCCGCTACCGCTCATCAGTTATGGAGGGACTTCAATGGTGACCCTGATGATGGGTTTCGGACTGATAATGTCAATTCGATCGGCGAAGCGTTTCCTGGGTTAAATGATGAAATATCTATTGTTTTTGGGCTTACTATTACCGGCTGCCGTTAACGCGGTTGAAATCAAATCGGGTGATTATAGTAATCGTGCCGATGTTAACGCATTTGTAGAAAAGCTCGCGGGTAACAGCGAGTACAGCGAAGCAGAGCTGGTGGCATTATTTTCCGGGGTGAAAAAACAGGGCCACCTGTTTGATCTACTCAATCGACCGGCTGAAAAGGAACTGGAATGGTATCAGTATCGTCCTATTTTCATTAAAGAAAAACGCATAGATCTGGGCGTAAAATTCTGGCGGGATAATCAGCAATTACTATCGGAAGTGTCCGTAAAAACAGGCGTTCCAGAACACATAATCGTCGCCATTATCGGTGTCGAAACCTATTACGGAATCTATAAGGGTAATGACCTGGTGCTTGATAGCCTGGTAACCCTGGCTTTCGATTATCCTAAACGGGCTTCGTTTTTTACGCGTGAACTCGAACAGTTCCTTTTGCTGGTGAAAGAGCAGAAACTGAATGCCAGAGAGTTGAAGGGGTCTTATGCCGGGGCAATGGGTATGCCGCAGTTTATCGCCTCGAGTTACCGTAGTTATGCTGTCGATTTTGATGGAGATGGCCAGGTCAATTTATTTGACAGCGTCGCCGATATTACCGCAAGCGTGGCTAACTATTTTGTCAAACACGGTTGGCGCGCCAAGGAAGCGGTTGCCGGTCCTCTTACCGTGCAGGAAGTAAATAGCCTTGAAAAACTCACGCCTGGCGTTAAACCCTCGTATAAGTGGTCTGATCTGGCGCAAAGCGGATTGCAATCAAAAACTGAACTAGCCCCGGATACCGCGGTGGCACTGGTGAGACTGGAACAGAAAAACCATTCTGAGTACTGGGTTGGAATGCAAAATTTCTATGTTATTACGCGATATAACCATAGCGAGTTATACGCGATGGCTGTATACCAGTTGTCGTTATTAATCAAAGCCAGGATGGAGCAGGGCTAGCCCACATGTTGCATGAAGGGAACGAAGATCAGGGGAAATATGGCAAACAAGGTTGGTCGATCGCCCGCCGATGCATAGCAA
>JBGUEB010000249.1:0-5141 GCA_041821565.1 Gammaproteobacteria bacterium
CGACACTCGGTATCCAACGCTGGATAGCCCTCGCAAAACCTGCTGCTTTAGGCCAGCTTCTGTTCGTTGCGATTGCTTATGCCTGCCTGACCTGGGCATTTATCGACCATGATTTTTCCGTGCTTTACGTGGCCAAAAACTCGAACAGCCAGTTGCCCCTGCTCTATCTTATATCGGGTGTCTGGGGAGCACATGAAGGTTCCCTGTTATTATGGTCGCTGATACTGGCGGGCTGGAGTGCCGCTGTTGCGTTGTTTAGCCGTAACGTACCTCTGGTGATGCGCGCGCGCGTACTCGGTGTTATGGGACTGGTTAGTATCGGATTTCTATTGTTCATACTAATTACCTCGAACCCTTTCGATCGCCTGCTGCCGGGCATTGCCGAGGGTAGTGACCTGAATCCATTGTTACAGGATATAGGCCTCGCAATCCATCCACCGATGCTGTACCTCGGTTATGTCGGTTTTTCGGTTGCCTTTGCCTTTTCGATTGCCGCGTTACTTTCTGGTTCGGTCGATTCGGCCTGGGCACGCTGGTCGCGACCCTGGACCAATGTAGCCTGGTTGTTTTTGACCCTGGGTATTGCGCTGGGTAGCTGGTGGGCTTACTACGAGCTAGGCTGGGGCGGCTGGTGGTTCTGGGATCCGGTCGAGAATGCTTCATTTATGCCCTGGCTGGTCGGTACCGCGTTAATGCATTCACTCGCAATCACCGAGAAACGCGGGACTTTCAAGGCCTGGACCGCGCTGCTCGCGATCTTCGCCTTTTCACTCAGCTTACTGGGCACCTTCCTGGTTCGCTCCGGGGTGCTGACCTCGGTACATGCATTTGCCAGTGACCCGGAACGCGGTATATTTATTCTTGGCTTCCTGGGAATTGTCATCGGCGGTTCACTCACGCTTTACTCCTGGCGCGCGCCAATGTTGAAAAGTGCCGCAAAGACGCAGTTGTTGTCGAGAGAAATGGCGCTATTGCTCAACAACATATTTTTGACGGTTGCCACCGCGGCGATTTTACTCGGCACCCTGTATCCGATTGCAATTGATGCCATGGGTGGCAAAATCTCGGTTGGCCCGCCTTATTTCAACCTCGTGTTTTTAAGCTTGACCGCCCCGCTTGGTCTTTTAATCGGTGTCGGCATGTTAATCCGCTGGAAAAGTGATACTCCAAGGCGTTTGATATCCAGACTACGCCTGCCGGCTATCGTCGCCCTGGTTGGCGCACTTCTGTTGAGCTTTACCTTACCCGAATGGCTATGGCTGGGATTTGTCGGTATCGCGATGTCAATCTGGATAGCGAGTAGTGCGGTACTGGCCATAGGCGAGCGCTTTCGTAACAGGACTTTTATGTCAGCATTACGTTCAACGCCCGGCGGATTTTACGGCATGATTTTCGGACACCTCGGTATCGGGGTATTTATCATTGGTATTACCCTGACCAGTCTCTATAACCAGGAAAAGGATTTACGCATGGCGCCCGGAGACGTCTACTCGGTTGCTGGATACCAGTTCCTGTTCAAGGGTGTAAAAGACTACAAGGTCGAGAATTACGTTGCCACGCGAGGCAGTTTTGAGGTGACATCAGAAAATGGTCAGTTTGCGGTCGATATGTTCCCGGAAAAACGCATATATCCGGTTCAGCAGTCACCGATGACCGAGGCCGCTATCGACGCTGGTTTAGCGCGCGATTTATTTATCGCGCTGGGTGAACCGCTGGACGACAAGGGTGCCTGGGCAGTACGCATCTACTACAAACCCTTTATCCGCTGGATCTGGCTGGGCGCCATTATCATGGCAATCGGCGGATTGTTTGCCGCGTCTGACCGGCGTTACCGGCGATCTTCGAGAGTGACCATGAAAGCAACAGATAATGCGACAGAGACAATTGGCTGATGCGTTTCGCGATACCGCTTGGTATTTTCATTTTAATCGTTGGTTTACTTGGCTACGGCCTGAAACTCGACCCTAAAAAAGTACCTTCGCCGCTAATCGGCAAGCCAGCGCCTGCGTTTTCACTGGCGAAGCTGGATGCGCCCCAACAATATCTGGCACAGAATGATTTGCTGGGCCAGGTGTGGGTGCTAAACGTCTGGGCTTCCTGGTGTGTTTCCTGTCGGGCTGAACATGAAATCATTACGCGCTTGTCGACCCTGAATCTGGCACCGGTAATCGGCCTGAATTACAAGGATGATGCGGATGATGCGCGCCGCTGGCTTCAGCAATTTGGCGACCCCTACACTACCAGTATCATGGATGCGGATGGACGGGTTGGTATCGACTGGGGCGTTTACGGGGTACCGGAAACATTTATCATCGGTAAGGACGGATTCATCAAGTATAAACATATCGGACCGGTAACCATGGAATCGCTGGAAGCCGAAGTGCTCCCCATGTTACGCGAGTTGACCGGCTAATCGTATGCGCCTACTGCTGTTATGTTTAATCTTCGTCGCTTCTTCGGCGATGGCCGCGATCGAGGCTTATGAATTCGACTCGCCTGAAATGGAAGCCGACTATACCACGCTGATCAACGAACTGCGCTGCCTGGTCTGCCAAAACCAGAACCTCTCAGGCTCCAACGCTGACCTCGCAAAAGACCTGCGCAAGCAAACCCATGAAATGTTGGTGCAGGGTAAAACACCCGACCAGGTAGTAGAGTACATGGTCGAGCGTTACGGAGATTTTGTACTCTATCGACCACAGTTCAAAACCAACACATTGTTGTTATGGCTGGGTCCATTCGTGCTGTTATTGCTGGTCCTGGTGCTGGTCGTCAGGCACATGCATAGCAGGCAAACACTGGCGCCGCCCGACGCGGATGCCATGCAAAAAGCTCATCAGTTACTCTCGGATACGCAGGAAAAACAATGATTTTCTGGATAGTCGCCTCAGGCCTGCTTTTGCTGGCCCTGTTGATTTTGATATTGCCCATGCTCAGAGCCCAGTCTGAGACTGACAGTAACGACCGGCAGCAACAGAATATCGATATTGCCCGGGCCAGTAAATCGAACCTGGATGCTCAGTTATCGAAAGGCGAGCTAAGCCAGCAGGAATACGACAGCAGCCTGCATGAGCTCGAAACGGCCCTGGCCTTAGACCTTGAAAACACCACAGATCCCACTACCCGCGAACAACAGGGTAAATGGGCAATATGGGTGCTGGTTGGCCTGGTTCCAGTATTGAGCATTGGCCTGTATTTCCAGCTGGGTGAGTATCGAGTTATCGAAGATCCGACACTGATACAGGTGCGTGACAGTCCCCAGGCTCAAAATGAGCATTCCAATCTCAGCATTGAAGAAATGGTTGAAGTTGTACAGAAGCGATTGCTCGAAAACCCGGAAGATGCCCAGGGCTGGTACGTACTCGGTAAAACCATGATGGCGCAGCAAAAGTATGACGAGGCGATTACTGCTTTTCAGCGCACTCGTGAGCTTGTGGGCGAAGAACCAGGGGTTATATTTTCACTGGCTGATGCCATCGCGATGCAAAATAACGGTGATATGCAGGGTGAACCGGAGCAACTCGTGAAGCGTGGGCTGGATATTGCACCGAATCATCCCACCGGCCTGTGGCTCGCCGGACTGGCAGCGGAGCAACGGCAGGATTATCCGGCAGCACATGACGCCTGGACCCGATTACTGGCACAGATCGAAGACGATCCAGCTTCCAGCGCCGAGGTAAGCGAACTCATAAAAGTGCTGGAACAACGTGATCCAGGCCTGGCGAGCGAGACCGTTGATATCCCCTCACTGACCCTCAAGGTCGAATTGAACGAGAGTCTGCGACAACTGGTTAAACCCGGGGATTCGGTTTTCGTTTATGCCAAAGCCGCCAGTGGTCCGCCCATGCCGCTCGCGGTGAAGCGCCTGGCGGTGAGTGATTTACCTGCCGAGGTCACGCTCAGTGATGCGGATGCGATGATGCCGCAAATGAAACTGTCGGCCTTTGACCTGGTCGTGGTAGGGGCACGGGTTTCCAAAACCGGTAATCCGGTGGCGCAGCCGGGTGATTTATTCGTCGAAGTAACCGGCATCGACAGTAGTAATCCACCAAAGGACCTGCTGTTATCGATTAACCAGGTCAAGTAGGGCGCTGGCGGTTGTAGAAAACTTTGCTGTCGGTCTCCGCCCATTAAAAAACCTGCTTCAATTGCCTGATTGAAGCCTGTTGTTTCGGTCAATATCGAATGAAAATGGTGTGAAAGTATCCTCCTGACACACAGCATCTGTTTCTGAATTAGCATTATTTTCTTACCCCATTCAGGATAAATTTGAAAAATCATCAAAATCCAGTATTTTAAATATGTGAACTAGTTCTCATTTTATTTATATTATTAATCAATAGTTTAAAGAGTATTTGTGATATTAAACATGAGGTATTTCAAACAATTGGTAGTTTAGAGCGGTCAATTTCAGGTTGGCATTCGGCTTCGAATTATGCGAATCTCGGACCAGGGAGATAATACAAATCGGCAAACAGGGACACCAATTTGATAATCAAACACATCTTTGAAACAACAGATCCACGCCCGTCTAATCGGCTTGGTTCGACACCGGGTCGCCATTTGCTATTCGGACCGAATCGCATCCAGCCATCGGCAAACCAGGCCCTGGAACACACCAGATGAATATCCGGGGATGGAAAGTATTGCCGCATATGAATCCATCAACCCGGCTCTCACTGGGTATTTTCATTATCTTTTTACTACTCTATGTCGGCGCATTGCGCGCCACTACTCATCAAGGCCAAATCGAACTCGCCCGGCAGATCGTCGATGAAATACTAGCCTTGCAAGTTGAGACCAAAGCAGCGGATATATCGAAAAAACCAGCTAAGAAGCTTAACAAACATTTGAAGAAAAACGTCGATAAACTGAACAAGGTGATTCAGATTCAACAACAGGGCGATGATGAGAAACTAAGAAAGGAATACAAAAAACTAAAGCACGCGATGGACAAGTACATAAAATCGCTGTCACAAAAAAAGGATCATGGAAAAAAGACTAAACACGGCGAGGTTGACCCCTTAGTCGCTGCCCCGTTGATTTCAAAAGCGGAAGAAATCCAACTACAGATCAATCAACTGATTAGTGATGTTATAGGCAGCAGCGATTTCGATCGCGATGGAGATGGAATTGACAAC
>JBGUEB010000250.1:0-5125 GCA_041821565.1 Gammaproteobacteria bacterium
GATTTCAATCATCTGCTCAGCCAGCGAGAGGCTGATTTCATTATGGCACGTGATAGTTTTTACATGGCCAGTGTCAGTGAGACTGGCTGGCCATATGTACAACACCGCGGTGGTCCGACGGGGTTTATGCGGGTGCTCGATGAAAAAACGATTGGTTTTGCTGATTTCAGTGGTAATCGCCAGTATGTCAGCGTCGGTAATTTCAGGAAAGACGATCGCGTTTCGTTATTTTTCATGGACTATCCGAATCGAACTCGATTCAAGTTACTTGGTCGTGTGCAACTGGTTGGTGCCGATGAAACAGATTTACTTGCCAAACTGGAAGTGGCTGATTATCGGGCGCAGGTAGAGCGCGGTTTTGTGATTCACATCGAGGCCTTCGACTGGAACTGCCCACAGCACATTACGCCACGATACACGGACTCGTATATAGAGACCTTGACGGCTCCATTGATCGAAGAAAATCGATTACTCAAGGCTGGCAGTAAAAGTGTTGAAAATGCGCCGTCACAGGTGCTGGGTAGTGGTCCGCTGGAACTGGTGATAAGCGGTGTTCGTCGACTTACCCCGCGGGTTCGTGCTTTCGAGTTACGTGATCCGAATGGTGCGGAATTACCAGCCATTGATGCCGGCTCACACCTGCAGTTCCCGATGCAGTTAGACGATGGAAAGGAAAAAATTTGTCATTATTCAATCTGTTCCAATCCGGCACGCCGGGACGCCTATGAAATCGCGGTACTACGTGAAGATGAAGGCGAGGGTGGATCGATTGCCGTGCATGAGCAGTTTAACATCGGCCGAACATTGCATTGCGAACTGCCGCAAAACCATTTCCAACTTCATAGTGACGCCAGGCCAGCGCTGCTAATCGCGGGTGGTATTGGTATTACTCCCATCAAGGCAATGGCCCAGGCATTAAAGGACCGGGGCAATGCTATGCATCTGCACTATGCCGGGCGCAGTGGAGTGGAGATGGCATTCCGCGACCGGTTGCTTCGGGAATTTGATAATGAAATGACAGTTTACAGATCTTCTGAAGCCGAACGAATGAACATCAAGCGGGTCCTAAATAATGCACCAGACGATGCGGTAATCTATGTTTGCGGTCCGGGCCGTCTAATCGATGCGGTGGTCCGTATTGCAACAGAGTTGGCGATCGAGCCGGAGCGAGTCCGATTCGAGCGTTTTGACGCAGTCATCGGCGCGGATGCAAAACCGATACGGCTTGAACTGCGTCGCTCGGGCAAGCACCTGGAAGTTGCAGCCGATCAGACTGTACTCGATGCTATGCTCGAAGCTGGCGTTAAATCACCGTTTAGCTGCGGCGCCGGGAACTGTAAAACCTGTGCGGTGAAGGTACTAGACGGGGAACCCGAACATCGGGACTCGGCCCTGTCGACCGCGGAAAGAACGGACTATCAATTGATGTGTCCCTGTGTTTCGCGGGCAAAGAGTAATCACCTTGTACTAGACATTTAGAGAGGAAATATCATGAATGAAAGTCGCCCACCATTACCACCATTTACCTATGAAACCGCGGTTCAAAAAGTACGCGCGGCTGAAAATGCCTGGAACACATGCGATCCGGAAAAGATATCGCTGGCTTATACGATCGATAGTCAGTGGCGAAATCGATCGCAGTTTGTCAGTGGGCGGGATGAGGTCAGGGCATTTCTTCAGGACAAGTGGGTGCGGGAACTGGATTACCGCCTGATTAAGGAGATCTGGACTTTTGCGGATGCCCGCATTGCCGTGCGTTTTGCCTACGAGAGTCACGATGCCGCTGGGCAGTGGTTTCGCTCCTATGGTAACGAAAACTGGGAGTTCGACGAAAACGGGTTAATGAAAATTCGTATCGCCAGTATCAATGATTTGCCGATCGACGAATCGGAACGAAAATTTCACTGGCCAGCGGGTCCTCGCCCGGAGGACCATCCAGGTTTGTCTGAACTCGGTTTATGAAAAACTAAATCTATGCTTACTCGTAGATAAAAAATCCGCGACCGCTCTTGCGACCGAGGTAGCCGGCATCAACCATTTGCTGGAGCAGGGGGCAGGGACGATACTTGGAATCGCCAAAACCCTCGTGCAACACTTTGGTGACAGACAGGCAGGTATCGAGACCGATCAGGTCTGCCAATGCGAGGGGGCCCATCGGATGCGCCATGCCGAGTTTCAACACTTCGTCGATTGCCTCGGCACTGGCAATACCCTCATGCAGGGTGAATATCGCCTCGTTAATCATCGGTATTAATATGCGATTGCCGACGAATCCGGGACTATCTTTTGCCTCTACTGGAACCTTGCCGATGTATTCCGAAAGCTGGTGTACCTGCCGGTAGGTTTCATCGCTCGATTGCAGGCCACGAATAATTTCTACGAGCGCCATCATCGGCACCGGATTCATAAAATGCATGCCTATAACCTGGTCGGCGCGTTGCGTAGCACCGGCTATACGGGTTAGCGATATCGACGAAGTATTGCTGGCAAGAATGGCCCCCGGTTTGCAAAACTGGTCGAGCTGCTCGAATATCTTAAGCTTGAGGGCTTCATTTTCGGTAGCCGCTTCTATGATGATGTCGACTTCAGACAGTGCTTGCAAATCAGTGCTGGTTTTGATGTTCGCCAGGGTTTTCTGCTTGTCTTCCTCATTAATTTTTTCTTTTTTGATCAAGCGGTCCATACTACCGGCGATAGTGTCCATGCCCTGTTGTAGCGCATCAGTGTTTATGTCCTGCATGGTGACCGATAATCCAGCCGCGGCACAGACCTGTGAAATACCGTTACCCATGGTTCCGGCGCCGATGACGCCAACTGTCTTTATATTCATGAATTTCTACTCAAAAGTTTTAGACGAAAGAATAATTCGTAGTTTAATAGAAATAAGCGGTCCCCATGTATGTAATTATTGGGTGATATGTAAGAAAATATGGTACAGGGTGCCTGTTAGACAAACAGCCTGTTCAATATTCTTTATTAATAGCGTTATGAGATTAAAGCGATGAGCGAAAAAATAGTCATTACCGGTGCAGCCCGTACTCCGATGGGCGGATTTCAGGGGGTATTGTCCGCAGTCACTGCGCCAGAACTGGGTGCGGCAGCAATAACGGCCGCTGTTGAACGCAGTGGTATTGCCTCCGATGCAGTCGATGAAGTCATCATGGGCTGTGTGCTTTCTGCCGGTCTTGGACAGGCAGCGGCACGGCAAGCGAGCCTGGGTGCCGGATTACCCCTGGCGACCAACTGTACCACGGTGAACAAGATGTGCGGATCGGGTATGAAGGCGACGATGCTGGCGCATGATCTGCTGCTCGCTGGCGGTAACCGGGTAATGGTCGCGGGCGGCCTGGAAAGCATGTCAAATGCACCCTATCTTTTACCCAAGGCACGAGCTGGAATGCGCATGGGTCACGGTCAGGTGATGGACCATATGTTTCTTGATGGGTTGGAGGATGCCTATGATAAAGGTCGACTGATGGGCGTGTTTGCCGAGCAAACCGCAGACAAGTACGGGTTTAGCCGTGAACAGCAGGATGAGTTTTCGATCACCTCGTTGAAACGCGCGCAGGCCGCAATCGAAAGCGGGGCATTCGCCGATGAAATAACGCCCGTGGTAATAAAATCGCGTAAAGGTGAATCGACAGTGGATACCGATGAACAACCTTTTATTGCTAATTTGGAAAAAATACCAACCCTGCGACCAGCGTTCCGTGATGACGGTACCGTGACGGCGGCGAATTCGAGTTCAATTTCCGACGGTGCCGCGGCATTGACATTGATGACTGCAGGCGAAGCCCAGAATCGCGGTGTCAAACCGCTGGCCAGCATCCAGGGCCACGCCAGTTTCGCGCAGGAACCAGCCTGGTTTACGACGGCGCCTGTCGGTGCGATAAAACGCTTAATGGAAAACCTGGACTGGGCTGTGAAGGACGTCGATCTGTTTGAAATCAACGAGGCTTTCGCGGTGGTAACCATGGCGGCCATGTCGGATCTGGGTCTCGATCACGAGCGTGTGAACATAAACGGCGGTGCCTGCGCGCTCGGACATCCAATCGGCGCTTCCGGTGCACGCATCCTGGTAACGTTGATTTCTGCATTGCAGCGTCAGGGATTGAAAAGAGGCATTGCCGCACTTTGTATCGGCGGTGGTGAAGCAACGGCGATGGCAGTCGAGCTGAGTTAGATATCTGCCATTATGAGCTTGCCGAGTGCAGTCAAAATAGTTGAGGTCGGTCCGCGCGATGGATTGCAAAACGAGGCCGTGCGCGTACCGGTTGAAGTTAAAATTGAGCTTATCGAAAAACTCACTAAAGCGGGACTGCAAGCAGTCGAATCGGGTAGCTTTGTTTCGCCGAAATGGGTGCCACAGATGGCTGCCAGCGGCGAGGTTTATCGTGGTATTCATAAAAAACCAGGTGTGGCATACCCGATGCTAGTACCGAATATGAAAGGTCTCGAAGCGGCTCTCGAAGCCGGGGTCGAAGAAATCGCCATATTTGCCGCGGCCTCTGAAACCTTCACCCAGAAAAATATCAACTGCTCGATCGATGAAAGCTTCGAAAGATATCGCCAGGTAGTAGAAAAGGCCCAGGCCGAAAATTTGAAGATCCGGGGTTACATTTCCTGTGTGCTGGGCTGTCCATACGAAGGCGAAGTGTCTTTCGACAGCGTCGCCAGTGTCGCTGTGCGTTTGCTCGATCAAGGTTGTTATGAAATATCTCTCGGTGATACTACCGGTGTTGGTACGCCGGGCAAAGCCAGGGCGCTGGTCGAGCACCTGGTCGATACGGTCCCGGTTGCACAGCTTGCAGCCCATTTTCACGATACCTACGGGCAAGGGCTGGCCAATTTATATGCTGCGCTGGAGTGTGGGATCGCGGTAGTCGACAGTTCGGTTGCGGGCCTGGGCGGCTGTCCTTATGCGAAAGGTGCGACAGGCAATATAGCTACCGAGGATGTACTCTACATGCTCGATGGTATGCAAATAGAAACTGGCGTCGACATGGACAAGTTGCTCGAAGCGGGTCGCTACATCAGTGATTTTCTGGAACGAGAGCCTGCCTCAAAAGCAGCACTGGCACTGCAAAAAAGAGCCCGGCCCGTATAATGCATGAAGGGAACGAAG
>JBGUEB010000251.1:0-5078 GCA_041821565.1 Gammaproteobacteria bacterium
ATGGCGCATTTGGCATGACCTCTTTTGATATGGAAACCGCGCAGCGATTTGGAGCGCCTTATCTTGCTGTGATAGGTAATAACTCGGCCATGAATCAAATCCGCTATGGACAACTTGCCAAGTACGGGCAAGAACGCGGTGACATTGGCAATAAACTCGGTGATGTGCCATTTTCAAAATTTGGTGAAATGATCGGCGGTTATGGTGAAGAAGTGCATGAGGCGAAAGAGATTCAGCCAGCGATGCAGCGCGCGCGTGAAGCGATTGCCAAAACCGGCAAATGTGCCGTGGTTAATGTCTGGGTAGATCCCAACGAATACGCGCCCGGCACCAAAGCGCAAACCATGTATAAATAAAAAATTAATCAGAGGTAAACGATGTCTAAAGCACTCGACGGTCTCAGAATTCTGGACTTCACGCACGTCCAGTCAGGTCCGACCTGTACACAGTTACTAGCATGGCTTGGCGCCGATGTAATCAAGGTAGAGCGTCCCGGTGTGGGCGATGCCACGCGTAAGCAACTGGTCGATGTCGAAGGCGCCGACAGCCTGTATTTCACCATGCTCAATCACAACAAGCGTTCGCTGACGCTCAACTCCAAGAATGAAACCGGCAAGCAGGTGCTGGAACGCCTGGTGAAGAAATGCGATGTGCTGGTGGAAAATTTCGCCCCTGGCGCACTCGACCGTATGGGCTTTGGCTGGGAACGCATTCAGGAGCTAAATCCGCGCATGATCATGGCTTCGGTAAAAGGCTTTGGCCCCGGACCCTACGAAGACTGCAAGGTGTACGAAAATGTGGCTCAATGCGCTGGCGGTTCTGCTTCTACAACAGGTTTTCGTGACGGTGTGCCACTGGTAACCGGTGCGCAAATTGGAGATTCGGGAACCGGCTTGCATCTTGCTTTTGGTATTACGGCTGCGCTATTACAGCGCGAGAAAACCGGACGTGGACAACGCGTGCTTGCACCCATGCAGGATTCGGTGCTCAACCTTTGCCGTGTCAAGCTGCGCGATCAGCAACGACTCGATGCCGGCCCTCTCACAGAGTACTCACAATTTGGAGAAGGTATTGATTTTGGTGATTCAGTACCGCGTGCCGGCAATGATTCGGGTGGTGGTCAACCGGGTCGAATTCTCAAGTGCAAAGGTTGGGAAAACGATCCAAATGCATACACCTATTTCATTACCCAGATGGCGGTGTGGCAAAAAATTTGCGATGTTATTGGCAAACCGGAATGGAAGGAAGACCCCGATTATGCGACGCCCGCTGCTCGATTGACACGACTCAATGAAATTTTTGCCGAAATTGAAAACTGGACCATGACCAAGACCAAGTACGAGGTTATGGATATCTGTAATCCGCTGGATATACCGGTTGGCCCAATACTGTCGATGAAAGAACTGGCCGAGGAACCTTCGTTACGTGAAACCGGCACCATCGTCGAAGTTGATCACCCAGAGCGTGGTAAGTATCTGACGGTTGGTTGCCCGATTAAGCTATCGGATTCCGAGGTCGAAGTGACGCGTTCGCCGTTACTGGGCGAGCACACCGATGAGATCCTTGCTGAGGTACTTGATTACAGTGCCGAGGAAATTGCAGAGATCAGGGAATCCGGCGCGATTTAACTGAATAAATTTACAGGGGGCACTATGCGAATTGTAGTACACGGGCAACAGGCTTTCGGGCGGGCGGTACTTGAGCGACTGATCGAACGAGGCGAAGACATCGTCGCGGTTTGTACGGCGCCGGACAAAGAAGGGCGGCCACTCGACCCGTTGAAAGAGCTGGCGTTGGAGCAGGGTTTAGCCGTGCATCAACCCGCTTCATGGAAAACGCCCGAGGCGCTGACACTAATGCAGTCATTCGATGCCGACATCTGCATCATGGCTTATGTACTATTGTTCGTGCCGCAGCCGGTTCTCGATGCACCCCAACTCGGATCATTTCAGTATCATCCCTCCCTGCTGCCCTTGCATCGCGGACCCTCTTCGATTAACTGGCCAATCGCGATGGGTGCCACACGCACCGGGCTTACCATTTTCTGGCCTAATGAGGGCCTCGACGAAGGTCCCGTTTTAATGCAGAAAGAATGTGAAATAGGGCCCGACGAAACCCTGGGTGATATCTACTTCAACAAATTATACCCGATGGGTGTCGATGCGATGATCGAATCTCTTGATCTGGTTAAAGCGGGCAGCGCTCCCAAACAGGTGCAGAATCTTGACGAGGGCAGTTACGAATCCTGGTTTGGAAAAGCACAGGCTGAGATCGACTGGAGCAAATCGGCCGCAGAGGTGTACAACACTATCCGCGCCGCTAATCCGCAGCCTGGCGCCTGGTCAAGTTTAAATGGTGTCACGGTGCAGGTATACGATAGTCGCCTGATCGGAGACGTCGATGGAGAAGCCGGAACAATCGCAGCAGTGAATGATGATGGTATTCTGGTTAGCGCAGGTGACGGTGCTGGTGTCCTGGTCTCAAGAGTGCGTCCAGATGGTGAAGGTAAAATTAGTGCAGCGGAGTTTGCAGAATCGAGTGGGATCAAGGTCGGTGATCAATTGGGGTGATTAAATAGAGGTCATAACCAAGGCGCCCTCACCCTAACCCTCGCGAGACGTCGCACCGCCCAGAAGAGGGGACATTAACTCCCTCTCCCTTGAGGGAGTACACGAGGGCATAAAAGGGCAGGGGTGAGGGGGACATGCATAATGAGGAATTTAGCAAAATGAAAGTTTGTGTTGTTGGCGCTGGAGCGATCGGCGGATACATGGGGGTCAGAATTGCCCAGCAGGGGCACGAAGTGTCACTCATCGCGCGTGGCCCACATCTGGCTGCAATAAAAGAAAAGGGTCTTACCCTGCGTCAAAATGGTGAAGAAACCTGCGTTCGCGATGTATTTGCAACCAGTGACATGACTGAGTGCGGAGTTCAGGATGTTGTTTTGCTCGCGCTCAAGGCCCATCAAATCACGCCCATAGTTGACGATTTAAAAACCCTGCTGGGTCCCGAGACCGTGATGGTAGCCTTGCAAAACGGTATCCCATGGTGGTACTTCCAGGGAAACGGCGGCGAGTATGAAAATCGTACTGTTGAAACAGTGGACCCGGGTGGCGTACTGGCTAACAGCATTGACCCCAGGTGCATCATTGGTTGTATTGCATATCCTGCCGCAACAATCGCCGAGCCAGGCGTTATTCAGCACGTCGAGGGCGACCGTTTTCCGGTCGGTGAGCTAAATAATACTGAGTCCGATCGTCTCAAGATGGTGTCAGCACTATTCGAAGAGGCCGGTTTTAAATCACGTGTGCTAACCGATATTCGCTCGGAAATCTGGTTAAAACTCTGGGGCAATTTAACCTTCAATCCAATTAGTGCCTTAACCCATTCTACCCTGGTTGATATTTGCCAATATCCAAAAACGCGCGAACTCGCGACCACAATGATGACCGAAGCGCAACATATTGCTGAACGTCTTGGCGCATCCTTTCGCGTTACCATCGAGAGACGTATCGATGGTGCTGAGAGTGTGGGCAAGCACAAGACTTCAATGTTACAGGACGTTGAAGCCGGTAAGCCGTTAGAGATCGATGGTATGCTGGGTGTTGTGATTGAGCTTGGCGAAATGACGGGTGTCGACACGCCAGCTTTAAAAGCGCTGTACGCATGTGTAAGCCTGCTCAACAATAAAATTCAGCAAGAGTCGGTATATATAAAAGAAGGCCCGCTAGGACAGTAGTTGACGAAAACCTTTCACCCGGGATAGCTGGTTATCTCGCTCCTGCCTGGCGAAACACCGAATATGCAGTGATGCCTGGTTTTCCCCTCAGGGAATATCAGGCATCTGAGGCTAGTTGACTGGCCAGGTTTCAAGACCATGACAGCAAATTCTTCGGAACATCAGGAAGCAGGTCCCTGGAATCCCGATATCAAATCGACCTTGCCAGCGAAGTATCTACCGCTGTCTACCATGTTCCGTCCCGAGAATGTATTTACCAGTATTGAGACCGCCACCGAGTTAAGCGACTTCACCGGACTCCCCATTCAGCAACTTATCTGTTTTCGACCCGAACGACTGGTTATTCATGAACTTTTGATTCGCGTTTCTGCCGATATTTTTGTCTCTGATGGAACAAAATATGAAGACCTGGGTGTCAATTACCGCAAGATTGTAGGCGTTATATTGCGGGATTATATCGAACCGCATATGGCGCAAATTGTTGCCAGATTCGATCAACTTAGTGCGCAGGTTCAAGACATGGTTGAAACCGAACTGACCACTAGCCTTTTTGTGGAGACAGCCAGGGTCGAAAAAAAACAAAATAGCCCGGGCCTTGCCAGATTCTTTAAACCCAAAGCAAAGAAACAGAAAGCAGTCGAATCCGAGACGCCTGAAATGCGGCAGCAGCGCATTCTTTCCAGTTGGCGCCAAAAGGCTGATTCAGCTGACGGTCCTCTGGACACTGCTGTGTACAGGATGTTAGCGAAGGTTGCGAATGCGATAATCGTCAAACATGGACGTCTACTGGGCGACAAATCTCTGTTGGTGAGGCTGGTTTCCGGTTTTGTCTGCAATGAACAGGGTAGTGAAATAATCGGTGATTTAATTGCACCCTATATTCAGCAGGCAGCGGTGCAGGAAGCCTACCCGGTACTGCCGGCTCAAAGAGAACCCGTTGTTATCAATATCAAGGGCGCCTCGGCAGCGGGAAAAAGTACCATGCGTCCCTTGCAACACAGGCAAACTGAAATTCTGGGACTGAACTGGCATGATTTTGCCCTGATCAGCCCTGATATATGGCGTAAGTATCTACTCGACTATGACTCTCTCGGCCCGGCATACAAATATGCCGGCACGCTCGCGGGAGACGAAATCCCGATTATCGATGCGAAGCTTGATCGTTACATCGACAACAAGAACAGGCAGGGGCGCGTATCCCATTTACTGATCGATCGATTTAGATTTGACAGTTTTGCTCCGGGGCATGACACCGAGGAAGGTAGTAATCTGCTCACGCGCTTTGGACATACCATCTATTTAACATTTATGCTGACGCCGCCCGAAGCCACCGTCGAGC
>JBGUEB010000252.1:0-5064 GCA_041821565.1 Gammaproteobacteria bacterium
GTCGTGTAATAAATATTCTGCACATCAACGAGTACAACTATTTTTTCCATAAACTGGGTAGCTCGAGTTCCTAACAGCTGAATTATAAGTATTTTGACCTGATATCATATTACCACTTAAATGCCAGGTGTCCGTTCCTGGCCGAAGATTGCCTCCCACACCAGCTTATTGAGCGTCTCCTTTGGAGAAATCACCCAGCTTTAAAGGATAAATTAAAATGCAATTTCATTATGCCTGTTTCTCGATGTAACTCAATTCACTCCGAAAGCCATGTAAGCCTTGTTTACCTGAACAGTTGCTTCTTCAATTGTACAAGTATTAATTTTATATGTAATTGCCTCCGATGCGCTTTGTAGGATACTTAGATGCTTATCCTTTTTCGGGTAGGAAGCAGCATCAAATGCTTTCATTTGACTAAGGCAAACTCCAAGGAGAAATAACAGCTCTCCAGCCATTTTAAGAACCAGCTTTTCATTCAAAGGTCTACGATCAAGCTCTGTAACTACTTCCCTGATTTTATCTTTAACTTCCGAAAATCTTATTATTCTAGCTTTCATAGATTTCACCAAATGACACAACAGTTAAACTCACAGACACAATGTTATCAGAGGTAGCTGGAACCTGTATAAGCCTGAATTTCATGTGCCATGCCATGCATGATCTGTGACCGCAATGTGCGGGAAGTTGGGGCTATGAAAAAACCTGAATGTCAGTTCCTGGTCGTTTGTCGCCGTCTGTAATTTTAAAATGAACGTCAGCTTTAGGAAAATTACCTGCTAATGTGGCGTGAAATTTTTAAAATCTAAGATTCATCATTAAAGGTAGGCAGTAATTTCTCCAAAGCAGTCGTTAAGAATTCGGAAATTAACGGCTCCTACCGACCCTGTATAGATACTCACACCCGTTCTCGACGATACTGGTAATAGCTGACAGGTAGCTGATTGTGGCAGGATTGACCGGCGGGAAGGGGCAATATTGGGCGTGTCGGCGGGAATCAGTCAGCATTCGGATGCTCCAGGGCTGGACGGCGCCGTTAATATCTTTCTTTTCTTGCTGGAATAAGGAAAATAGGGTGTTAATTCTTCCATTACTTATCAAGGGATAGGCATGGTTATTTAAAGAAACGACAGGAGAATTAGATGAAAACACTTACAGTAACAACGGTAACATTCATTCTAAGCCTGTGCATCGCGGGACAGGTTAACGCCAGAGATTTTCAGATGTTTGCGTTAGATTACGAGGGGTGTTATGACCGGACCAGGGATAAAAACACATTTGTTGTTGACTCCCACCTTCATTTCCAGCCCTTTGGCGGGCCAGCCATTGGCTTTGATAAATTGCTGGATATGGTTCTTGCCGAAGAAGTTTATTTTATAAACGCCTATGGCATAGGGCAAAAACTGCCATCCAAATCTAGCTGCACCTATTACCTCGACTGCCCCGGCACACCGGTAACCCCCAGCATTACCAACGATTTTGTCAACGCTTCCAATATCGCCAAGCGCCTGCCCAACAATCTGCCCGAGGATATTCACATTACGCTGTCCATGTCCTTTACCAACCTGAGTGAACCACAATCCGTTGTGCCGCAAATGGAGTTACTGGAAAAAGAATTTCCCAACATGTTTACCTGGATGGGCGAAATCAATGTCGCCAAGCAGGCAATATTTCCCAATGGACACTACCCCGTACCCAAAGAAGACATAGCGCGCTGGAAAGACTTTATGGCGGTTACCGAGGCGCGCAATATTCCAGTCTCCCTGCACAGTGACCTGGGTAACAACAAAAACCCGACTAAATACCTTGGCTTGATGGAGGAAGTACTTGCCTTATACCCGGGTAATATTATTGTCTGGCATCATATGGGACTATCTTCGGAATTGAGTAGCATCGACGCCAGGCAACACATCAAAATTCTGAAACGTCTGCTTGACGAGCATCCGCATCTCTACATCGATATTACATGGCGAGTGTTATACGACAATGTTTTTTCCGATGAAAAAAAGCGTCCCCAGTATGTTAAGTTTCTCAATACCTATTCAAACAGATTTCTGCCGGGCACTGACTTTGTCGCGTCAGCGAATAAACCCGATGAGCGCTACGGCGAGGAGGTTGATGTCAATAGCGATATTCTGAAAGACCTTGACGACACCGCCTTCCGCAATATCGCCCTCGGCCAAAACTATTTTAATCTTCTCGCGCTTCCCTACAAAGCACCCACTGTCTGTGGCATGAAATAATTATTTCTTTAAAGAGTTAACTGGAACTAATGGGTGACCCAGGTAGGCCCTGCCCCGCTAACTTACATTTTGGAAGGGCGCGGTATGATTTCAGACCTAACCACGGATGAATCCTGGCCTTTGGAATCGGGCACCATGTATATCGTTGGTCCCGATGACCGCCACAGTATGGAAGCCATACTCCGATCCTCATCTCATCAGCATCTTCAATTCGCCGTTACAAGGCAATGAGCAACACGATGGAGAGGGCACGCTACCGCCGACGGGACCACTGCCATCAGGACTGCATAAGAACTCCTAATTTTCATCAAGCGATGTTGATTCTTTGAATTGATATTTTCATATTCGATTTTCGAGGAAACCAATTTCGGCCATTTTCACCGAAAGCCGAGGTTAAGGAACGAATTTTGAGTGTCCGTTGTTGGCCGTTTTAAGAAGTTCGTGTAAACGAAATGAATGGCTGCTATCGGGAAAGCTGCCGTTCAAAAACCATCGATCAACGGCTGGAGTCGACTCGAAACCGACAATTGTCGCAGTCTCTACGATTAAGGCGATAATCCAGCAAATTCGATAAAAATCTAAAACCTGGTCTGGGCTCGGACCACAACCATTTGCTATGTATAATCATCAGCAGGCAGTAATTACCCAGTACCGGAAAAAGGCAACCATGACAGCTGAAATAAAATGCGCACCGTCGGCCAGAATTTAGCCATCCTGTTGATAATTTTCATCCTGCCCGGGGCAGACGCGAGAGAAATCCGCGCGGAGTGGGACAATCGATGTGAAGAATGCCATGGAGAAGCCGACGAGTTTGCACGAAAGTTTCTGTGGGCGATCGATGGCCAACTGCAGGGACAACACCACATAGATAACCTGCGCCTGTACCTGCGGAATCATTATATCCCAAAGCATTTGATCGATGAGATTTACAACATGTTGCTGGCACAGGCAAATTCCCCGGTTCGATTTAAAAGCGAATGTAGCAGCTGCCACAACAGCGCCGAGGAATTCATAAAGAGAGCGATATTTATCAAGGCAGGCGAGCTAACGGGTGTGGAATCCGGAATTCCCGTTCGCGAGTTTCTAAAAACACATCAACGTTTACAACAGACAGATGTGGATTTTTTCACGAAATTGCTTACTCGGGTGCTAAATGATACTTACCGATCCTAAGTGGAAGCTGGGGTTGGGGGAAGTTTAGTATTTCCGAGATGGGTATCCAGGGTGGAAAGCCGTGGGCTATTCCTCTGCAGCAGATATAATGGCGTACAGATCAAAAGCCCCCCTGATGGAATAAAGCGATGTCAGTTGCTGGTCTTTGTCAGAAATATCCATAATACTCAACCTCGGTTAATCTGCCATGTTTTATAGTAATTTTCACTATTTTTACTATAAAAAAGACTAGATTGTCTAATTGATGTGACATTCGAAATCCGGCAAAATGTGCGCAAATCAGGCCTAAGGAGCCCAAACCGATGTCTCACGCAAATATTCTTGAAGCAGCTGGATTTTTCTCATCTGAACTCACTGGCGGATCGCTCGCGGTTCATAGTCCGGTAGATGGCAGCGAAATAGCGCGCCTGAAAACACATGGCATAGATGATGTTCAGGCCATGATCAGCAAGGGGGTCGACGCCTTCAAGTCCTGGCGCAACACCCCGGCACCCCAGCGCGGTGAACTGGTGCGCCTGATTGGTGAAGAGTTGCGCGCAGAGAAGGAAAACCTGGGTCGTCTGGTGTCGCTGGAATGCGGCAAGATTTACCAGGAAGGCCTCGGCGAGGTACAGGAGATGATCGACATCTGTGATTTCGCCGTCGGCCTGTCGCGCCAGCTTTATGGGTTGACCATAGCCTCCGAACGCCCGGGACACAGTATGCGTGAAACCTGGCACCCGTTGGGCCTTTGCGGCATCATCACGGCGTTTAATTTCCCGGTCGCGCCCTGGTGCTGGAATACCGCCCTCGCGCTCGTCTGCGGTGACCCGGTAATCTGGAAACCATCGGAAAAGACACCGCTGACTGCATTGGCCACACAGAAAATCTGTGAGCGTGCGATGGAGAGATTCGGTAACGCCCCGGAGGGTTTGATCCAGACCATCGTTGGCGAGCGCGACATCGGCGAAGTCCTGACTGGCAGCCGCGACGTTGCTATTGTCTCGGCCACGGGTTCCACCCGCATGGGACATGCGGTCGGCCAAAAACTTTCCGAGCGATTCGGTCGCTGCATTCTGGAACTGGGCGGTAACAACGCCATGATCGTTGCGCCTTCCGCCGACCTGGAAATGGGTTTAAGGGCCATCGTATTTTCCGCAGTCGGCACAGCCGGCCAGCGCTGTACCACGCTCAGGCGCCTGATTGTGCACGAAGATATTTATGATCAACTGATTCCCCGTCTCAAATCCGCTTACGATGGTTTACCGATTGGCGACCCGCTGGCCGATGGCACGCTCGTCGGGCCGCTGATCGATGGTGACGCATTCGCTGGAATGGAGCGAGCGCTTGAGCAGGTGAAGGGTGATGACGGCAAGGTACATGGCGGCGGGCGAGTCCTGGAAAGTGAATATCCCGCTGCTTATTATGCAAAACCTGCAATTGCGGAAATGCCGGGCCAAACCGATATCGTCAGGCACGAAACCTTCGCACCGATTCTTTACGTGATGACCTATCGCGATCTCGATGAGGCCATTGCCCTTCAAAACGGCGTGCCGCAAGGATTGTCATCGTGCATATTCTCTACCGATTTGCGCGAGACCGAAGAATTCCTCTCGGCGACCGGCTCAGATTGCGGCATTGCCAACGTCAACATCGGTCCGTCCGGAGCCGA
>JBGUEB010000253.1:0-5016 GCA_041821565.1 Gammaproteobacteria bacterium
CCATCGTAATCGTTGCTATCATCATGGATCGAGTTTGTAAGTTGCCCGAAAAAAAGAATAGGAAATAAGCCATGTCTTTTAACGATAATCCTGTTTCTGTTTCTTTTAAAAAAGTAGATATTCTCTTCGGGGAGGAGAAAAAAAGGGCCCTCGAGTTACTGGACAACGGCGGTACGCGTGATTCCATCCTCGAACAAACCAATACGGTGCTGGGTGTTGCCGATGCCAGTATCGATATCCACGAAGGGGAAATTTGTGTACTGATGGGCCTGTCGGGTTCCGGTAAATCCACCTTGTTGCGAGCCGTCAATGGCCTCAACAAGGTGACCCGTGGTCAGGTGCATGTTAGCCATGAAGGCGGTCAGGTGGATATTGCCAGTTGCGACGCGACCACGCTTCGTAACATGCGTATGAATCGCATCGCCATGGTATTTCAACAGTTTGCGCTGCTACCCTGGCGTACAGTTGAGGAAAATGTTGGCCTCGGGCTGGAATTGAAGGGTATGACTAAAGCCGAGCGTAGCCCCATTGTCGACGAAAAGCTGAAACTGGTCGATCTTTTCCAGTGGAGGGATAAATATACACACGAGTTGTCTGGCGGCATGCAGCAACGGGTGGGCCTAGCCCGTGCCTTTGCGACCGATGCGGATATCCTGTTAATGGATGAACCGTTTTCCGCGCTTGATCCGCTAATTCGTAACCACCTGCAGGACTTCTTGCTGGATTTGCAGCGAGAGCTGAAAAAAACCATTATTTTTGTTAGCCACGACCTCGATGAGGCACTAAAAATTGGTAACCATATCGCCATTATGGAAGGAGGTCGCATAGTTCAGTATGGGGAGCCCGAGGATATTGTGTTAAACCCCTCGAACGAATATGTGGCGGAATTTGTCGCCCATATGAATCCTCTAAACGTGCTCCAGGGAAGCTCCTTTATGACTCCAGTAGGGGATCTCAGGCGTGAGGGTGGCGATGTGCTACTGGATAGCAAGGGCCATTACCGGGTGACACTAGACGCCGATAACAAGCCCATAGCCGCCAGCTTCGATGGCAATACCGTGAAAATTGAAAACTGCAATGACAGCACCATAGTCGAGAATCTGGGAAATGATGTGCTGGTAACAGCTCCCGCCAGTATGAAGATGCGCTGGAACATCGAGATCCGACACAAAACCGGTTGGCCCGTGCTGCTGGTAGAGCAGGATAGACTGGTAGGAGTCGTCGGTGATAGTGAAATATATGGCGGTATCCTGAGGCAGACCAGCTTTGGAAAAGAATAAATCAGGTATTCTGGATCGAAATAAATTAGCTCGTCACAGGTAAGCTTCGAGATATTCCATGCAGGCATTTGACGGCATTCGAGTGTTAGATTTCACCCACGTATACGCTGGACCCTTTGCCAGCTATCAACTGGCTGTGATGGGTGCAGAGGTGATCAAGATTGAATCACCACGAAACCTGGACATGATGCGAGCCGATGGTGCCGATTCGGAAAGGACCCGGAATGGTCTTGCGGTGGGATATCTTGCCAATAACCAGGGTAAGAAATCGATATGCCTGGATTTGACCAAAGCCGAAGGCTGTGAAATTGCCAGGCAATTGATCGAATCAGCAGATGTGCTAGTGGAAAATTATACCCATGGACTGGCAAGCAACGGACTGGGAGATATTATTAAACCAGCACGATGTGCCGGCTGCCCGGGTACGTGATTTATACGAAATGTTAAAACAGGATCAGTTGCAAAGGGCACCTGGTAGCCAATTTCATCGCTTGCAGGATAGTTCGCTAACCGCACCGATCGCCGCCTTTACCTACGCCAGCGATGGCCCCGAGTTTGACAATTATTGTGCCCGGGCAGGCGAGGATACGGATGCCGTACTTGGTGATATTGGGCTATCTTGCGAGCAGATAAAAGAACTTAGAGACGGTGGTGTGATTTGAACAGGCAGCAATTTACGAGCCGACTGGTCTCGAATCTCTGTACAGCCATATAATTCATTTAACTGATCGCTATTGATGAATATTTCGATTGATTTGACTATCAGTCATCGCAAGGTCTGGGCGCTTGCCGGGCCGATAATAATTTCAAATATATCGGTGCCGCTGGTCGGTGCGGTCGATACCGCGGTGGTTGGACGTTTACCTGAGCCGCAGGCGATTGGCGCAGTTGCGCTCGGTGCATTGATATTCAGTTTTCTATTCTGGGGTTTTGGCTTCCTGCGCATGGGCACCACTGGTTTTATCGCCCGAGCCCATGGCGCTAATGACCAACAGGCATTGTCCGATACCCTGTTGCGCGTACTGTTGCTGGCACTAGTGCTGGGCTTACTGATCATATCGCTTAGTCGGCCAGTCATAGGTCTCGCACTCTACTTGCTCGAAAGCTCCGCGGAGGTCGAGCAACTAACCGCAAGTTACGCCGGAATTCGTATCTGGAGTGCCCCGGCAACTTTGCTCATTTATGTGTTTACCGGTGTCTTTATCGGTATGCATCACACCGGCAAGGCGTTTGTTCTGCAACTCATATTAAATATCAGCAATATGCTGCTGGATATACTGTTTGTCATCGGTCTCGGCATGGGCGTCGAGGGAGTTGCACTGGCCACGATCATTGCCGAGTACCTGGCAATTGTTTGCGGTTTTATATTGCTACGCCAGCCAGTATTAAGTGCGATAAAGCAATTCGATTGGCAAAGGCTGGTTGATCGCCATGCGCTCGCTCAATTGATGAGTGCCAATGGTAATATTTTTATTCGAACGCTTTGCCTGGTGTTTTCATTTGCCTATTTCACTGCCCTGAGCGCTAAAATGGGAGAAGTGGTACTTGCCGCAAATGCCATTCTGATGCACTTACTAAGCATCATGGCTTATGGGCTCGACGGTTTCGCGCATGCGGCCGAGGCGCTTACGGGTAGCGCCTACGGTGCGGGCAAGCGCAGTGAGTTTCGCCGTTCAGTTATGCTGACCAGTTTATGGGCGGTGATTATTGCAGCGCTGGCAAGCATGATTTACCTGGTTTTTGGAGAGCTTATTTTAAGCTTGTTCACTAACATCGAGAGTGTTCTGGACACCGCTGCCGTTTACCTGCCCTGGATGATCATTTCTCCGCTGATTTCGATAGCGAGTTTCCAGCTGGATGGTATATTTATTGGCTCTGGTTATACCCGGGAAATGCGCAATGCGATGGTACTTTCGATGCTTGCTTACCTGCTACTGTTGAGTGTTCTGGTGCCCTGGTGGGGCAATCATGGCTTGTTCCTGAGCTTGAGCCTTTTTATGGTAATCAGGGCGCTAACGCTGGGGTTTTATTATCCTCGAATCCTCGCGGCTATTGGTCGATAAAGTGGACCCTCTAACTACACATCATCGATTTCTACTGGGTTCCCTGTCACTTGGCCACATGGTCAATGACTGGGTCGCCGGTACGATCTGGTTACTGGCACCGGCGATAGCCGCGAGTATGGGCCTGGGTCCGACCGAGGTTGGCCTGATCCTGACTATTAACGGTCTTGGTGCCGGGCTCGCCTATATACCCGCAGGAATATTTGCCGATCGCTCAACCCATCCCGGATACCTGATGCTATTCAGTTTCTGGTGGGTAGCGATAGGTTACTTGTCGGCAACCCTGGTACCGGGGTTCTGGGCGATAACCCTGTTACTCGCCTTCGGTGTCATGGGGGATGCCTTCTGGCATCCGGTTGCGACCGGGGTACTGGTCAAGGAAATGCCGAAACGGCGCGCACAGGTCCTTGGGATTCATGCGCTCGGCGGTAGTATCGGCGCGGAAGTTTTAGGACCCCTGGCGACTGGCTTTTTACTGGGCTTCTTCGACTGGCAAACCAGCCTGCAGATTTTGGTGATCCCGGCTGTATTAATGGGTTTTCTATTTGTTCCGATCGCGAAACGTATTGGCAGTAACGCCAGCAACAAGATATCGGTGATTGATTTGAAAGGGCTGGCCAGGCACTGGCTAAACGGTCCCGGCAAATTATTAATCCTGACCATGATTCTCTATAACCTGGCGTTAATGGCCATCCTCGGAATGACACCGTTATATTTGCAATCAGAACACGGTCTTTCACCTTTCTATGCAGGTCTTATATTTGCTGTAATGCTGTTAGTCGGCACGATTTTTCAGCCAATTACTGGCAAATACACCGATCGCAGGGGACGCAAGCCCTTAATAGTAATAACACTGGTTTTGAGTAGCCTGTTTGCTATCCTGGCCGGGCTAAGCACAGACCTTGGTTGGGTAATGGTTGGGTTATTACCGGCAGCAGCGTTGTTGACCAGCATGCGGCCAGTAGTGCTCGCCGCCGCTGTTGATTATTCGGGAAAATCCGAAGCAACTACCCTCGGAATCGTATTTACCGTACTCGATGGTGTCGGCATGCTCGGTGCTTTGTTTGCGGGTTTGATCGGTGAATTTTCGCTGAACTATGCTTTTTTACTCGCCGCGGGATTCGCGATGAGCTCAGCATTGATCTGCATGTTGCTCAGCTTTGATTTTGACTCTACTTCGTCATTCCGGCCTCCGAGCCGGAATCCATCCTACGGGGCCTGAACCTACAAATAATTCTCGATAATCGCATACAACTCGGGTCTATGTTGAGCTATTTCCTCGACGCTGAGACCTTCCAGCGAATGCGGGTATTTCAACCACTGTTCGGTTTCATGCAGATAGTAATCGGGTGCCTTACCGGTCTTGTTGCGAGTCGGTTTGTAGTAGGGCACTGCAACCCGAATATCGTGCGGTGTATTAAGCCTGGCCTTGTCACCCAGGTAGGCAATCACCGATTGAATTGTGAGGCCAGTATCAAACACGTCATCGACTATCAAAAGGCGATCTTCGCGACTGCAGTTCTCGATCAGGTAATTCATCCCGTGGATACGGATTTCATGTGATCGGCCATCGATGCCATGGTACGACGAGGTGCGTATCGCAATGTGATCGGTCTCTATGCCGAACCAGGCGAGTAATTCCTGTACCGCGATGCCCATTGGCGTGCCACCGC
>JBGUEB010000254.1:0-5006 GCA_041821565.1 Gammaproteobacteria bacterium
CCAGCTCCGATTATGATAATCGAATGATGTTCATGCATTGGGAATTAGTGTCAAAGAGCACAATTTCTAATATTAGAAACTGTGCGCTCTAACTAGCATTATTTTTGAGCCAGGGGTTCTTGCTGAGACTGGAGAAACCATCGGTCGGTGACGATGTTTCGGGTAAACCACTGTGTCTTCATCAATTGCGAAGCCACCAGACGTTTTACTCCCATCGGTAAGCGTTCCATCATATCCGGGGCGGGTTGACGCCTGCCGAAGCGTTTTTCCAGTTCTTCCTGATAGGCCTGTAACTGTTGTGCCTGGTAAGCTCCATCGCAATCAGCGATGACTTTCGAGGCCAGCATCGCGGATTCTACCGCTGGCCTGATGCCTTCGCCGCTTTGAGGGTAAGCCAGACCGACTGCATCACCAATTAACAGAACATGATCGTCGAATACTTTTCGGATAGCATGCGGGTACAACAGGTAGGCATGTCCGTGGAATTTTTCCGGTGTATCCTCCGGTATCTTGCCCTGATTTTTCAGGTATTTACAAAATTCTTTTACATGGCCCGAGAGCTTGCTTTTGTCTTCGCGACCGAGGCCGATATTGAGATAATCGCCCTTGCGGAATATCCAGCCATAACCCTTCAGGTCAGGCGTAAAAAACAATTCCGGCTTTTGTTTATCAATTTTACAGTTGGCTTTTTGTTCGGCATTCATTTCGAATTCGATTTCCTTGGCAGTCACGGCTAACTCACTGACGCCCTTGGCGCCGATAGCACGGGCAACCGGACAAAAATGCCCACCGGCACCGACCACCAGTTTTGCTTCGATCGAGCCATTCACGAGCCAGCCCTGGTCTGTTTTCTCCATCCTGTCGAACGCGGTACCCATGATCAGTTCGGCGCCACAGCGTTGCAATAAATAATTGTCGAATTCGATACGGCGAATACCATAACTAACCGGATCACCGGCGTAATCCGATTCGACCAGTTTCTGACCCAGTTGACCAATACGAAAACCGTGAATCGGCTGCAGCAGGTTTTCGCTCGCATAGTCCTGCAGGTCAATTTCCAGCTCCTGCATCACCGCAGGCGTCACCCAACCCGCGCATACCTTTTGCCGCGGGAAGGTTTCCTTGTCCATGATTACAGTACTGAGGCCTGATTCGGTGAGACAATATGCCAGCGTTGAGCCCGCAGGGCCACCACCGACGATTAACACATCAACCTGACGCAATAGATGACTCCTGCGCTATATCCTGGCCTTCATCTTCGAGATAAAGATGCGCCCTCGACCAGGGTAATTCGTTATTTTTAGCATGGCTAAATACAACCTGGAACAATTGCAGGTTTCCGGTGTTAAACGCTGCTATCGAACCAGCCAGGTACAATCGCCAGGCTCTGACAAAACCATTATCCAGCATTAGTTCGACCCGGCTACTATCTTGCTCAAAACGCTGTAACCACTGCTCTAGTGTTTTTGAATAATGTAAACGTAAGTTTTCTATGTCTGATACCGAGAGGCGTCCAGGTTCGAAAATATCCATCATTTCAGCGATCGTCGGCGGATAGGCGCCAGGGAAAATACGCCGTTCAACCCAGGCGTTCATCGGTCCCGGAGTATTTCGCCCAATAGTATGTATCAGCCCCCTGCCATGTGGTTTCAGGCAACCCTGGATAATTTTCCCGAGTCCAGGGTAATCGCGATTACCGACGTGTTCAAGCATACCTACTGAAACAAACACGTCGTATTCACCCGTAATGTTTCGGTAGTCATCGAGAACGTATTCGACCATGTGAGACAGGCCTTCTTTGGCGGCTTTTTCGGTAGCGTACTTAACCTGTTCAGTGGAAATGTTGTAGGCCCGCACTTTAGCGCCATAGTGTCTGGCCATAAACAATGCCAGGCCACCCCAGCCACAACCGGCCTCGACCACATTGTCACCGGGCTTTAATTGCAATTTTCGGCAAACATGATGCAGCTTGGCAACCTGTGCCTGTTCGAGGCTGAAATCAGGGTTGGAATAATAGGCGCAGGTGTACTGCATGACGTCCTTATCTAACCACAGTTGGTAAAAATCATTACTAATATCGTAGTGATGATTGATATTTTCACGCGCTTTATCTTGCGGGTTGGCGATACGTCGATGGCCTAACCACAATACCAACCGGCGCAACAGGCTGCCTTTACCTTTGCCGGCTATGCCAGTGTAAATAGCAGCCATAAATTCGGCCAGGTCACCTTCAAAATCGACTTGACCGCTTGAGTAGAGGTCACCCCAGTATAATTCGGGGTTAATTATGGTTTTTAACAGTGCGCCGCGATTATTATATTGCAGAATTGCCATGGGTTTATCGACCGGCGGGGTGGCTTCGATATTGTCCCAGAGATAAATGCGTACCGGAGGATTACCGACCACATCTACCATTTTTTTGGTAAGCCAGCGATCGATCCAGGTAACCCGGTTGCGTAATCGAGACAGGAAACCCAGTCTGGTATTTTTCATCAGGGTATCGGAAAACAGGGATACCCTGGCAGGCTCTCCAATACCGGCGATTTCATCGTCTTTTTTTGCTTCGCCTTCTTGCCTGTCCATTAACCCCTCCATAGATTGAAAGCGTAAGTTACTGTTGTCTGGATTCCAGGATTGTTTATACCTGGACTCAGCTGCTAATTAGAACATAAAAATAGTCAAAAAAAAATGTGGTTGTTCCGCGAATTCAAATACTTAGCCATCTCATACACGCGGAGTATCATGATTCTCGTATAAACCCCCCGGGGTAGAGATATAACCTGCCTCGCTCGCACCTGCCTTCCAGCCTGCGAGGCTGATCCGCCCAGGCCTATAAATGCATTTCGGCATTTTCTTCAAGGCTGCTATGATGTGTGGGGTAATTTCTGTCGTATACCTGCGCAATTTATTGATGAAAAACTCGCCCTTCCACCCGGTTTACTGGCCATCCTGGCTAGCACTTGCCCTGCTGCGTCTCTGGGTCGCTTTACCCTATTCCTGGATTTTTTACGGCAGCAAAGGCCTCGGCTGGTTGATGGACAAGGCCTTAAAAGGACGTCGCCATGTTATCGAAGTTAATATTGGGCTCTGTTTCCCGGAACTTACCGATACTCAGCAGGACAGCCTGGTTACCAAGACCATGCAGTCAACCGCCCTGGGGTTACTCGAAACCGCTTATAGCTGGTGGGCGAGTGATGCGGCGATTAAAAAGCGTTCGCATGTGGAGGGCCTGGAACATATCGATAAAGCCAGGGAAGAAGGTCGAGGCGTATTATTGATTGGCGCGCACTACACCACTTTAGACTTAAGCGGTCGTGTTTTAGGATCTGAGCGTCTTATCGATGTTATTTATCGTCCTCAGCGCAACAAGGCCTTCGATTATATTATTAATAGTTCACGCACCAAACACCTGGGTGAGTTAATCGATAAGAACGATATGCGCAAAATGGTCAAGCGTCTAAAAAAGGGCCACACCGTCTGGTATGCATCTGACCAGGATTTTGGCCGCAAGAGTTCCGTGTTTGCTCCATTCTTTGGCATACCAACAGCAACGATTACCACCATACGTCAACTGGTTAAGCTGTCGGGCGCAAAAGTACTTTTTTATGCCCATCAACGTATCGACGACGGCGGCAATAGCCGTTATGTCGGCAAGGTCCTGGATGTTTTTGACGAAAATATAGGTGCTGAGGATATTGAGGATGCACGCCAGGTAAATCAGGCTATTGAGAATTCCTTACGCCCCTGCCCGGAACAATACCTGTGGGTGCATCGCCGCTTTAAAACCCGGCCCAGTGAAGACGATCCTGATTTATATGCCAAATTTCGCAAGTAGCTTTCCGACTGGTTCCAGGCATAGCTGCCTGCTCGAACCAGGGGTCGTTAACTCATTCAGGCTGATAATATGAAATCGATTATTGTCCTGATAGTTGTGCCGGCCTTTTGTTATCTGCTGTTGCTTGCTCTTTTATATATTTTTCAACGTAATCTACTATTTTATCCTGTCCCGCCCGTAGACGGAATCTCCAGGGAAGCCATTCACTTCACAAACCAGGGGCTTTCTCTACGAGGTTGGGTACTCAACAAAGGACAATCCAGGGCATTAGTTTATTACGGCGGAAACGCCGAGGATATCACCGCCAATATTCCATTTTTCGATGACTTGTTCGAGCATCATACGGTGTATCTGATTAACTACCGGGGTTATGGTAAAAGCGAGGGAAGTCCAAGTGAAGAAGGCCTGTTTTCAGATGCCATCGCCATCTACGACCAACTTGGACATCAGCATACCTCAGTCAGCCTGATGGGCAGAAGCCTTGGCAGTGGTGTGGCGGTATATCTCGCCTCGAAGCGCGAGGTCAATCGACTATACCTGCTGACCCCTTACGATAGCATTGCCGAGGTTGCTCAAACTCACTACCCGTATTTTCCCACCAGTTACCTGATCAGGGATCGATTCGAATCGACAGCCTATGCGGCCAGGCTAAAAGCTTCAGTATTGATTATTGCTGCTGAGTTTGATCGCGTAATACCGGTCAAACATGCAGAAAATTTACGCGATCGCTTAACTGCTTCCGAGGTGAGTTATCAATTAATTGCCGGCGCCGGACACAATAACGTCACCGATTTCTCTCAGTATCGAGAGATTGTCAGGGCGTTTGTTAACAAGGTGAAATAATCCTGGAAAACGCAGTAGGATAATAGAAATAAGAAACTTTAAACCATCCGATTTTTCATATGCGCCTTAATACCGCCAAAAACCGCATTGGCAAGTTTATGCTGATGTTTGCTACTGCGCAGTTTTCTCTCTTCACGGGGATTTGACAGAAAAGCCGTTTCAATCAGTATTGAAGGCATATCTGGTGCTTTAAGCACTGCAAAACCCGCCTGTTGAACATGCTTGTTATTCAGCTTCGAAATCTTGCCCAGTTTTTTCAGTACATCTGATCCCAGTTCCAGACTGTCCTGGATTGTCGCTGTTTGCGACAGGTCGAGCAATACCGATG
>JBGUEB010000255.1:0-5002 GCA_041821565.1 Gammaproteobacteria bacterium
CAACGAGTATATACTATATTAGACGGGAGTCCGTTCCTGGCCGAATCCAGCCCCCGCAGTTGGATTAGCGAACGTCAGCTTTAGGGAAATTGCCTGGTAATGTGGCCTGATTTTTCGGTCTTCATTTATATGATTACAGAAGCAGTTAATTTATAATCGACTTCCATATTTGAATTGTCGATAACACAGGAGGCGCTATGGAATACGTATACTCGGTTTGGCAAATTAGCATCATCTCACTGGTCGCCGGTGCAATGATCGGCGCATTGGCTTATCGGCTGCTCGCGCCATCGGTACAACAGGCCGGTAAAATCAAAGCCGAACTGGACCTGGCCCGGGAGGAGCTGGGCAGTTACAAGGCCAATGTGAATCAACACTTCAACAAGACCTCGGAGCTGGTGAACGATTTGACCCAAAACTATGTCAAGGTTTACCAGCATTTGGCGGAGGGCGTGCAAACCCTTGGTGATAACAAAACTTTTACTAGTCTCCTGGAACAACATCAGGGCAGGGTATCGATAGCTGTTGACGATGAAACAAATGTCATGGACAAGGTTGCTGACGATTTGTTTGTCGATCCAGTGGTGACGCAGGCAACGTCTGTGGAAACGGTAGATGAGCATGCCGAGCCATTTTCCGATGTGGATGCCGGTGGAACAGAGCCTGTAAGTGCGGAGTATGACACCGCTGAAACCAGGGTTTCGAGGTCATCAGGCAATCTCGACGATTCGGCCGAAGCCAGCGAACCAGTCCTTAATGTCGATGCACTCGAAGATGTCACCGAAAACGCCGACATCGAAGTCCGGACGGAAGCGGGTAGCGCTGTTCCTGAGGGTGAAGAAAAAATCGAAGTTAGGACTACCGTGCATTGAGGCGTAAGACAGCTTCGCGAGGATCTAGCAGATACGGCGGAAAGGCTCGCCCCACACATTTCTGCCGAAGGGTCGGCTTTTGATCAAGTTCTAGCTAGATTTTTCGTAGGACAACGGGATAGTAGGACATTCGAGTTGATTCAGGAGGATCAGGTTTGAGGATACAATCAGCCTGAGGCGTTGGAACGGTTGGTGCTCGATTAAGAATAAGACGACGCCAGCTTCACTAGTCTGCGTCCCCTTTGGCAATAGAGTTCTCATTGAGGCAATTGGTACAATGCCTTTCATCAGCAACGTAATCCTTGACGGTAATGTGTAATCTCATGGCAGATGCAATTTTTTGTAATGCATGCGCATGATGGTCGCAGGCGTAAGTCAGTCCAGTGGGCCAATGAACCAACTTGGTAGCCTTAAACTGCAGCTCTAATAACTCATTCATAGCTTATTTTCCAATGCGCAATTGTGGCGCAATGGTATACGAGTTGGATTCAAAACACAATATGTTGTGGTTTGGGCCCATTTTACCAACAATTACCCGCCAGCCCGAAAGAATCAAGAAATCAGAATCGTTGAAATTAAAATCAACGATTTCTAAACCACAATCACCAAGTTTGACCCCTTGATTTGCGAAGTTGAACCTTAGTTATCAGCACCAGCCGCGCGGAATCCGGCGCGAGCAGTATTGGCCTTTTCCATTGCTAACTTGGCTTCCTGCGTCGTCATTGCCTGTACGGTTTTCAGGTTTGCAACACCCCCGGTCGATCCCGCGATCATCAATCCCGACACCACATCCGTCATATTGTCAGCTTCGGTAACGACCAGAAAGTCGTATTCACCGGTCGTAACATAGTACTGAAGGAGTTTTGCTCCGACAGATTCCATGAGGCCAGTTACCGCACCCAGTCGGTCCTCGGGGTTGTCGACCATTCCTTTCACTGCTTGTTCGGAATAGTTGCCTTGCGTGATAAAAATACCCATCTGATCCTCCATTTCCTATAGTTGTTTGAATAGAGTTGCATTTAGCCGGACTTGTCGTTCCGGCAACTAGAATTTTAACATGCTTAACTATTGCTGTCCCTGCCGTGTACTACGGTTTCAGGTACCGGTTTCAAGTGGTCAGCTTTGCTGATCATAGGCGATTTGTAATTTAAAAGGCGTTGAGCTGAATTTCAACGAGTCCGGCCCCTTTAATTTATTGATTAGTCACAGCTACTACCCTATACGGCAACATTGTTACAATATGATGTCTAAAGGCCAGTTCGACAAGATGATTGGATGCTGCGCCTGCAGTTAGTCCACCTCTGTGAACGCTTCATCGGGCAAGCCGTGGTCATCATCAATGTCGGCACGAGGGTATCTTGAATAACTTTTTGCCGGGTACTGCATTCCCGTGGTTATTTCGTCTTCTGTGAAGGCTTCATCGGGTAAACCGTGATCACCACCAATGTTGTGTCGAGGATATCTTGAATGACTTCCTGCCGGGTACTGCATTCCCGTGGTTATTTCGTCCTCTGTGAAGGCTTCATCGGGTAAACCGTGATTGTCTCCGTGGTCAAGGTCACGCATTATTTGTCTCCATTCACTGCCAGGTTTAGCTGCAATTCATTAGATACATCGCACCAGATTACCTATTTTTAATGAGAATTACAATTTTCTGGAAATTGGGTATTTATACTTCAAATCCATTTCCAGGGAATGATGATGCATTTGTTCCTGATAGATAAGCTTACGAGTTTTAAAGTATGATCATGAATCAACAACTTAATGATTTGGTTCGTTCTATGCTACCCACGAATTTTTCTGACGAGGCATAAAATATTTGTCGAAACTGTCCTACCTGATTAAAGTGCTCCCTCAGGTACTAAATCCTGGACAGGAAAGATCAACTTTTTCAATATGGTTACTGTTATTGCTCACAGGGGTGCAAGAAGCCTCGCGCCTGAAAATACCCTGGCTGCGGCCCGAAAAGCGCATGCGCTCGGTGCTGATTTGTGGGAGACAGATGTTGCGGTCACAGCCGATGATCAGTTGGTGCTGATGCATGACGATGCAATGACACGCACGACAAATGTTTCCGATATCTTTCCTGAACGTGTTCCCGCCGCGTTTTCCACTTACAGTCTGGCTGAAATCCGATCACTCGACGCTGGCTCATGGTTTGAGCGTGATGATCCGTTTGGACAGGTCGCTGCAGGTGCAGTCGATCGTCAGGAGCTGGCAGGATATGCCGGTGAGAAAGTGCCAACGCTACGGGAGGCCTTCGAACTCACGCTGGAGCTAGACTGGTTTCTCAACCTTGAGTTAAAGGCTCAACCCTCACCCAAAAATGATTTCGACCTGGTCAGTGCCATTCTGAGCCTGGCCGACGAGGTTAAAATTGGAGCGGATCACCTGCTGTTTTCGTCGGCCCGGTTTGCATGGCTGAAAACATTAAAGCAGCGCAGGCCGGATTTCGAAGTGCAGGCTATCCTGGGACTCTTCCCTGAAGATCCGATGGACTTTTGCGACCCATTTTTCGATACCTTTAATCCACGTCTTACCCGTGTTTCGGTTGATCAGCTCAAAAGGCAGGTCGACCTGGGACTCAAACTTAACCCTTTTAGTGTCAACGATGATGAGATGATCACTCGCCTCATAGAGATTGGCGTAGCGGGTCTTATTACCGATTTTCCACAGCGAGTATCTAGATGACACATTCACCCGTAACGACAGTGAAGCACCGTTTTTGTATAGTCAATTGCTATCCAGAGGCCAGTCGTAAAAACTTTGATCGCTCCGACGTGGGTCATCCGCATGACCTGTTCTTCGATTTTTTGCGGCGGGAGGCACCCAATGCGAGCAGCGAAATCGTTTATGTGGCAGATCCAGACTTCGCACTGCCGTCGGGTGCGAGCATCGATGACTTTGACGGCTTCATCTGGACGGGTTCGGATCTTACTGTTTATCATGAGGATGATCCCCGTGTCGCAGGGCAGATCGATTTCGCACGGGCATTAATGAATTCAGGCGCAGCCAGCTGGGGTAGTTGTTGGGGAATTCAGCTGTCGGCACTGGTGGGCGGAGGCGAGGTGGCGCTTAACCCGCGTGGCCGTGAATGGGGTATTGCGCGTGGCATCGAGCTGAATGATGCGGCTCGTACATCGCCGATGCTGGCAGGAAAACCCGTGGTATTTGACGCTTTTATCATGCACCTGGATGAAGTCACCAGATTGCCGGAAGGGACTGATTCACTCGGTGGCAATACCCATTCACCGATTCAGGCCGCGGTCGTAGAAAATGGAGACGCCTGTTTCTGGAGCACCCAGTATCATCCTGAGTACAATCTACATGAGATGGGCCGTTTGATAGCGGCGAGGGCCGAGGCACTGGTAAGAGAGGGCCATTTCCCGGATGAAAAGGCTGTTGCGGCCTATGCCGCGGATATGAAAGCGCTCTATGCAGACCCGGATTGCGCTGAACTGCGAGAGCGGCTGGCAGTTGGCGACGACATCATCGACCCGCAAATCCGCGAACTAGAATTGCGCAACTGGTTAAGATTTATTGACTCGCGAGCGGCATGAATGCGACGATCAGGTGGGTGATGACCGGATGTATCCAGTATTCCTCTTCGGGACTTTAAAACGAGGTTTCCCAAATTCGAGCAGAAATAAGGGTTCCCGTGTGTCAGGAGACTTTCTTACTAAAAATAGATATCCGCTGTACCTGGTGGGGGATCGTTATTCACCCTGGTTAATGTTATCCAATGGAGAAGGATTCCAGATACGTGGTCAGGTTTTCATGGTTGATGAAGCAAGCCTGGGTGACATGGACCGCCTGGAGAGAATCCATGAAGCGGACGGTTATCGCAGAGTTCAAATACCTGTAATTTCAGAATCTACTAATGAAGAAATGCTGGTTTTTGTGTATGGGAAACCACCTCAGCAACTTGAAGGTATGCTGATTCAGCTTGGACCAATAGCTGAATATGAACTGCAACATTCATCGCTTTACCAGAAACGTACGCCTTAACTCGCATGTTGCATGAAGGGAGCGAAGGTCAGAAGCCGACCTTCTCCTTAGCTTTATCTACGCTAATGGATAGCTAATTAAAGCGGGGATATCTGCGGCTGGCTTTGGTTTCGAGAGATAAT
>JBGUEB010000256.1:0-4965 GCA_041821565.1 Gammaproteobacteria bacterium
CTAATGTCGCCATGGCTGTTGTCCCCAGGGTGGTAGAAGATGACGTGTTCTACATTAGTCCAAACGCAGGACCTTCAGCACTGGCCGGTAAGGGTTGTAACAAGAATTATTTCAATGCTGCCTGGCAAAACGATAATTTGCACGAGGTGATGGGACAGTATGTGCAGGATGCGGGTTATGCCTCGGCCTATATTCTGGCACCCAACTACCCGGCGGGTAAGGATGCGCTGGCAGGCTTCAAGCGCTACTACAAGGGAAACATAGCGGGAGAAGTTTATACCAAGCTGGGACAGTCCGACTACGCCGCCGAACTGGCAAATTTACGTGCCGCTAAACCCGACGCGGTATTTTTCTTTTTACCCGGGGGCATGGGCATCAACTTTCTCAAGCAGTATGCCCAGGCTGGTCTCAACGAGTCGATTCCGGTATTTGGCCCGGCATTTTCATTTGATGCCCGCATTTTAAAGGCGGTGGGCGATGCGGCAGTCGGTGTGCACAATGGCTCACAATGGAATTTTGATCTGGATAACGCGGCGAACCGGAAATTTGTTGAAGCTTTCAAGACGAAGTATGGCCGTATGCCTACATTGTATGCCAGCCAGGGCTATGATACTGCCAATTTGATAGCCAGTGCCTTGAAAGCCACCGACGGTAATCCGGGAAATATGGATGCGTTTCGAACTGCCCTCGAGAAGGCAGATTTTGATTCGGTGCGGGGTAATTTTCGCTTCGGTAGCAACCATCATCCGATACAGGACATTTACGTCCGAGAAGTCGTGAAGGATGCGAGCGGTATACACAACAAGACCGTTCAGAAAGTTTTCAGCAATCATACCGATGCCTATGCCGGTGACTGTAGTTTGTAAGTTTTAAGTAGTAATCCAGGCATGCTGTTATTTTTCGAGCAGGTCTTAAACGGCCTCCAGCTCGGCTTTATGCTGTTTCTGTTATCCGCGGGATTGACCCTGGTATTCGGGGTCATGAACCTGATAAATCTGGCACATGGCTCCTTCTACATGGTGGGAGCCTATGTCGCTGCCACGGTCATGCTCGCCAGCGGTAGTTTCATGCTGGCCCTGCTGGTAGCGTTGGCAGCAGCAGCCCTGTGTGGTTTTCTGGTTGAAATTATCGTCTTACGCCACTTGTATGCGCGTGATCATCTCGACCAGGTATTAGCCACCTTCGGCCTCATCCTGTTTTTTAACGAGGCGACGCGCATGATCTGGGGACGACAGCCGCTTTTTATGCAGGTGCCCGATTTCCTTACCGGCAGTGTTGAAATTATCCCCGATATACCTTATCCGCTGTACCGGCTGGTGATAATTGGCGTAGGCTTGCTGGTGGCGATTGGGCTTTACCTGTTGATCAGTCACACCCGCCTGGGTATGCGTATTCGTGCCGGCGCGAGTAATCGCAGCATGATTGCCGCGCTGGGAGTCAATATACGCTGGCTTTATAGTCTGGTATTCGCGCTCGGCGCTTTACTCGCTGGATTTGCGGGAGTCATGGCGGCGCCGGTATTTGCAGTCGAATCCGGCATGGGTGAAAGTATATTAATCCTGACATTCGTAGTGATAGTGATTGGCGGCATCGGTTCGATCAAGGGCGCGTTGCTCGGTGCACTGCTGGTAGGCCTGGTTGACACCCTGGGGCGAGCGTTTTTGCCGGGGCTGTTACAGTGGCTATTTGCCACCAGCAGTGCCAACAGCGTGGCGGCCTCGTTGGCGTCGCTGGGTATATATCTACTCATGGCGGGAATCCTGGCCTTTAAGCCGCGTGGGCTGTTTCCGGCCTAGCATCGCTTAATCTGTATGAGCTTATTCAATCGCAAATCCCTGTTTTTGCTTATTAGCCTGCTGGTATTGGTATTACTGCCACCGGTGTCAGAAGTTTTTGATGAAAGTTATTTAATTTCGAGCATGACGCGAGTGTTGATTTTTGCGATGGCAGCGATCAGTCTCGATCTGATCGTCGGCTATGGTGCGATGATTAGTTTTGGTCATGCCGCTTTCGTAGGTCTAGGGGCTTATACCGCTGCGGTTTTGAGTTTTCATTTTAACGAAGGCAGTGTCCTATTCAATTTTCCTTTCAGTTACGATGGTAGTAACCAGATGTTAGTCATTTTGCCGGTATCGATGCTGGTCGCGGCACTGGTGGCAGTGATAACCGGCTTAATCAGCCTGCGCACACATGGCATCCACTTCATCATGATCACGCTCGCCTTTGCGCAAATGTTGTATTACCTGTTTATCTCGCTTGATTATTACGGCGGTGAAGACGGCTTGTTGATGTCGGCAAGAAATCATCTGCCGTTCGTGGACACCAATGACGATACCTCGTTTTATTATCTCTCCCTGGGTTTCCTGATTTTGTTTGTAATACTGGCGAGACGCCTGGTGCAGTCGCGCTTTGGGCGTGTATTGCAGGGATGCAAGTATAACGAGAGGCGTATGCAAACTCTGGGCTTCAATACCTACTGGTATCGGCTAACCGCGTATGTCATCGCGGCGATGGCTGCTGCGGTAGCGGGTGTGTTACTGGCCAATAAAACCGAGTACGTCGATCCCGGGCTATTCTCCTGGCACCTGTCAGGTGAACTGTTAGTGATGGTGATTCTCGGTGGTCTGGGTAGTATTTATGGTGCTGTCATAGGCGCGGTTGTCTATCTATTGCTGGAGCAAATTTTTTCCGCCTACACGGAGCACTGGCAGATTCTGTTGGGGCCGGTCTTGATTCTCGTTGTCATATTTGCCCGGCATGGCATTTACGGCTTCGTCCGAAAGCTAAGTCAAAATGTCTGAAGTGCTGCTATACACGGATAAGCTGTGTAAAAGCTATGCGGGTCTGCGCGCAAACTATAACCTCGACCTGCAATTGATGAAGGGTGAAATACATGCGCTGATCGGTCCCAATGGGGCCGGTAAGTCGACCGCGGTGGGACAGATATCGGGTGAGCTGGCGGCTGACAGTGGTCGTATTATTTTTGAAGGGCGTGACATTACCCATGTGCCGGTATATGACAGGGCCCGTGCCGGCGTATCGCGTTCTTTCCAGGTTACCTCGGTGTTCGACGAAATGACCGTGCTCGATAATCTGGCACTCGCGGTTCAGGCCCATCAGGGGCACAGTTATCGATTCTGGGCGCCGGTTAGCAGGAATGCGCATTTGAATCAACAGGCCGCGCGTCTTGCAATGCAATTCGGCCTCGACCAACATCACGACTATTTAGCCGGTGCGCTCGCCCATGGTGAAAAACGCCAACTCGAAGTGGCTATGACGCTAGCCGGCAATCCGAGCTTGCTATTACTCGATGAACCCATGGCAGGTATTGGCCCCGGGGGATCTAAAAAACTCACAGAACTCCTCGATGAATTACGTGGACGTTACACGGTGTTACTGGTCGAACATGATATGGACGCCGTATTTGCGCTGGCCGATCGTGTATCGGTGCTGGTGTATGGGGAGATTATCGCGACCGGCAGTGTCGACGATATCCGCGGTGACGAAGCCGTGCAACGAGCTTACCTGGGTGAAACATGTTGACACTCAGCCAGGTGCACGCGGGTTATAACGATAGCGAGGTTTTGCACGGGATAGACCTGCAACTGCAGCAGGGCGAGGTCGTTACCCTGTTGGGACGTAATGGCATGGGCAAAACCACTACTATTCACTGTATCATTGGCCTGCTCGAGACTCGTTCCGGCAGCATTGAATTTAACGGAGTACAATTAAATTCGATAGCTTCCTACCAGATTGCGAGGTTGGGAGTAGGGCTGGTTCCAGAGAACCGGCATATCTTTCCTAACCTGTCGGTAACTGAAAATCTAGTTGTCGCGGCGGCCAATTACTCTGGCTCCAAAACGCCCTGGAACCTGGAAACTATCTTCCAGTTGTTTCCCCGATTACGCGAACGCCAGCAGCATGGTGGCAACCAGTTATCTGGTGGCGAGCAGCAAATGCTGGCAATTGGCCGTGCCTTGATGATAAATCCCAGGTTGTTGATTCTCGACGAAGCGACCGAAGGGCTGGCGCCCTTGATTTGTAACGAGATATGGGCCGTGATCAGGCAACTCAAGCAGCAGGGACAGTCTATTTTAATCGTCGATAAGAATTTAAACACCCTGTTAAATATTGCTGATCGATACTATCTAATGGAAAAAGGGCAGGTGGTTTCACATGGTCTGGCGACAGAGCTGGCCGCGGACAGGGACATGCAATCCCGCTACCTGGGTGTGTAAATCAGTACGCAGGCAATTGTAGCCATCGTCTTATGAGTAAATCTAAATGATGAGAACACTATATTTTTCTTTTTTGGTGATGTTGTTTTGTCTATCTCCGCGAGTAAATGCGGGAAATGGCGATACTAACGAAGATGAGCTCACCGCTGAACAACAGGACGTAATAGATGCCTGCCTGTCGATAGCGGTTATCTCTGCCGAACCGGATCAAACCATAGAAGAACTGCGCAATAAATGTATCGAAGAGAACAAGGGAATCGTCGAGGAGCGGATTACCCTCGAGAAAAGCGTGCGTGACAATCCTTTTGCAATCCTGCCGCATCGACCCACTTACGTCTTACCGATTAGCTATTCTGAACTAAACGAAGACGTTTACGGGGATCAATTGCAGGGAGCCGGCCTCGATGATGTCGAAATCAAGTTCCAGGTATCGTTTAAGTTCATCGTTGTAGAAGACATGTTTTATGACGATCTAGATCTGCAGCTCGCCTATACCTCGGTCAGCTGGTGGCAGGCTTATAATAAAGAATTGTCATCCGCTTTCAGGGAAACTAACTACGAGCCCGAAGTGATTTTTGGTTACTCGAGGCCATGGTCATTACTGGGTGTGCCGATTAAATACAGCTTCCTCTCACTGAACCATCAATCGAATGGACGCGGCGATTCACTGTCTCGAAGCTGGAACCGGATTGTAGGTGGCCTCGCTTTCGAACATAAAAACCTGGCC
>JBGUEB010000257.1:0-4955 GCA_041821565.1 Gammaproteobacteria bacterium
TGTTGAAATGTCCGAGCATGGGAGTATGAACTGGTGTTGCGGTGGCGGCGGCGGAGTCAGCGCCAACGAACGCGCAGAAAGCCTGAGACTAAAGGTATTTGACCGTAAGAAAGCCCAGCTCGACGAATTAAAAGTCGAAAAAATAGTGACAGCCTGCTCAAATTGCAGAATCGTAATGGAGGATGGACTCGAAGAAAACGAAATGGATATCCCTATAGTCGGTTTAACCGAGCTAATCGCTGAACACCTGGTTGAGAATTAGTACCCAGATATTCGAAGCCTGAACCAATACCATCTATCAGAAAGCCTCTGATTAATTTATTAATCACTACTGGTTAAAATGACTCGGGATTCAATAAGCAAAGACGAAGTCGACGTGCTCTAATAAACGCCGGTCTCGATTTCATGGGCCTGGCTGCCTGTCAGGCCAATAAAGATGGTTACGAATTAATAAGCCGACTGTTAATTTGATCTGGCTAATCCCGGGTATTTGTGATGAAGTGCCAGGAATCTTGTAAACTACCACCTTGATTTTAATGGTAAGTTGAACTGCACATGCCCTGTAGTGAGCGAGTTCTAATAACACGGCGGCTCTGCAATTATTTATTTCAGGTATTTTCAGTATGAATTTGGAAAGCTACTTTAACCCGTTCAGGGAAAACATCATCGGTATTGATTTCGAGCATGCCGGGCATCGTATCCTGTACGCCGACTGGACCGCCAGTGGCCGACTGTATCGACCGATCGAGGACTTTATAACCAACCAGATTGGTCCTTTAGTGGCCAATACACATACTGAAGCCAGTTTTACCGGATGCGCGATGACCAATCTCTATCACCAGGCCCAGATCGAGATCAAAAAACACCTTAATGCAAACGAGGATGATGTTTTGATCTGTGCGGGTGCCGGGTTGACGACGGTGGTGAACAAGCTTCAACGCATACTGGGTCTGAAAATTCCAGAAAAATGGGCGGATCGATTAGAAATAGCCGAGCATGAGAAACCGGTAGTATTTATTACGCATATGGAACATCACTCCAATCAGACGACATGGGAAGAGTGTGCGGTAACGGTAGTCAGAATTCCGGAAAATGAGGCAGGTTTGCCGGACGCTGATGCGCTCAATGAGTTACTAAAACAATACCAGGATCGTCCTCTCAGGATCGGTAGTTTTACCGCATGCAGCAACGTGACCGGAATAAAACTGGACTATAGATCGCTCGCCAGAACCATGCATGAAAATGATGGATACTGTTTTATCGATTTTGCCGCGGCCGCTCCCTATGTCGATATTGATATGCATCCGCAAGATCCGCTTGAGCGGCTGGATGCCGTGATGTTCTCACCGCATAAATTTTTAGGTGGGCCAGGCAGTTCAGGCGTTCTGGTTTTTAACAAAACCCTGTATAACAACAAGATACCTGATCATCCCGGGGGAGGTACCGTCACCTGGACGAATCCGTGGGGTGACCATCATTATTTCGATGACATAGAAGTCAGGGAAGACGGGGGCACACCTGGTTTCTTACAGACCATTCGTACGGCTTTGTCGATTAAATTAAAGGAACAAATGGGAACCGATAATATCCATAAAAGGGAAGCTGAGCTGGTAGATATTCTGTACCAGGAATTGAGCAAGATCCCGAAATTAGAGATCTTGCACAAGCGGCACAAGAACCGTTTGTGCATAATTTCTTTTTACCAGCCGGATATTCATTTTAATCTGATTGTCAGGTTATTAAGTGATCGCTTTGGTATTCAAACCAGGGGAGGCTGTTCTTGTGCCGGCACCTACGGACATATTCTGCTCGGTGTTGATGAACAAACTTCCCAGGAAATTACCTGCCAGATTGATGCAGGGGATTTAAGCCAAAAACCCGGTTGGGTAAGAATTTCGATGCATCCAACTGCAACCGACGATGAAGCAAGGTTTATCGGCAACGCAGTCAGTCAAATTGTTGAGAATATCCAGGAATGGAAACTGGACTATCAATTTGATGCAGGTCTTGGTGATTATTTGCCCCTAAGAGAAGAAGTATCGGATGTTATAAGCCTGGCCGATTTTTAAAACAGCTTTGGTAAGGAGACCATCGCAAAAACGATCCTGCCCCGAACCCGTCAACCGCAGCGCTCGCAATAGTACCGTTCCAGGTGCATCAGAATTCGCGTATAAACTATTGAAATATTTGGAGTTTCATCATTCTGGTTGTTGCCTTCATGCGATATGTGGGCTAGGCCTCGATAGCGCTGGCCTCGATTTCTTCCAGTTGTTCCTGAATCATTTCTTCATCCTCAATCATAACCGGGTCGCAGTATAGTGTGACAATAAACTCCGTTCCTGCATTCAGACTTGAAGTCACCTCAATATTGCCACCGTATCGTCGTATTAATCCATAACTGATTGATAAGCCCAGGCCGGTACCTTCTCCCTGACCCCTGGTTGTGTAAAATGGATTGAATGCCTTACTGACGATATTTTCAGCCATGCCATGACCGTTATCCTGGATGAATATCTGTACGCCCTTTTCCTGAAAGTCGTTTGTTCCGATGCTAATCCGGCCATTTTGTTGCGGTAGTGCCTGAATAGCATTGCTAATTAAATTGACGAGCACCTGTTGCAGTTCCTGCTGGTTGATACTGATCATCAATGTTGATTGCAAATATAAATCGATTTTGTAATCCAGATCAGAACGTAAATGATGAACCAGCTTTAAAGTTTCCCTGATAAGCGTATTGACGTCAATTTCTGCCATGTAACCCGCGTAGGCATCGGGCCTGGCATATTGAAGCAGGTTGTTGGTAATATCTTTTATGCGATAAATTTGATTAACCACCAGATCGATCTCGTCCTGAACCGGTTCCAGGCTTGATCCCATTTCAGAAATAATGACATCGAGATTGCCCAGCATCACCGCAGTAGGGTTATTAATTTCATGTGCGACCCCGGCGGTTAGTTCGCCCAGGGCAGCCAGTTTCTCGGCTATTACCAGCTTTTGCCGGGTCTTGCGTAATACCTGGATGGTATTAACCAGCGCTTTATTTTTTTGCTTTAATTCTGAAGTCCTTTCTTCTACCTTTTCCTCCAGTTCATTTGCCCAGTTTTGGATCAATAATTTGCGCTCATTCAACAAATCCAGCAAGGCGTCGAATTCATTCGCAAGTGCGCCTATTTCATCCTTTGAAACAATTTTTCCGATTCTTTTCTCTTCGCCTTCACGGGTTGCATGTACCACTGAACTCATCAATTCCAAAGGTTTAAATATGGACTTGGCGCCTTTTACCGCGACCAGGGCGGTCAATCCCATCAATGCGAAAAACAGGAAAACCAGCACGATCAGGGCATTGATTAGTGATTGACGGTAAGGTGCCTCAAGAAAGCCTGCGTACAGCATACCGACCCGATTGCCGTCGACATCAATAATGGGTTCGTAGGATGAGATATACCAGTCGTTAACAACGAAGGCACGAGCTATCCAGGTATTACCCTGGTCGAGGACATTCGTGCGTACTTCATTTGATACCCTGGTTCCCAGTGCTCTTTCACCCGGCCTGATCGGCACGTTGGTGGTAATACGAACATCGTCCAAAAATACGGTCACGGTGCCGATGCTACCGCTGGCCAGGCTGCCCGGACCATATACCAGGTCTCTGATTACATCGACAAAGGTAAAATTGGCGTTCAGCAATACACCGGCATCGAGGATTGCCAGTACATTTGATTCTGTATCAACGATTGGGTAGAGCGCGCGGATCATCATGCCGCGGTCCTCGACAACGGCATCGGTGGGCCGGGCTCTCGGGGTATCGATCAAGGGTAGTCGCACCTGGTTGGCAAGATTTTCATGATGCAGGTCACTGGCACTGAATATTTCTACACCAGATGATGGGGTACCTTTTTTAGCCATCTCGAGCGCGGAAGAAGGTCGAGAGTACAGCGATGCAGATTCAGATCGGTCGCCTATGACTAATTTGCCATTCTTATCGATCAGGTGAATATAGGAAAAAGAGTTTTGCTTTCGTAGCTGCTCGATTTGCCTACGAATCGAAGTTGTGTTGCCAAGCGACAACTCGGTTCTAAACGAAAATGATTCGGCAGTTTTACCGAGTGCGTTCAGGTAGTCGCGTTTGATCCTTTCAAACAAATCATGCGATACCGAAAGGTCCGTATTCACCTTGATATAAAATTGTTCGTAACTAAAAGTGGCGCCCCAGTAAATCGCCAGTGCCAGGGCTATCGGCATGACCAGTAGTATCGGGAACAAAACCAGTACCAACAGCTTATAGCGAACCGTGTTTCTAATATTACTAACGATTTTTGTCAGACCCAGCATATGAGGTAACCTACATTACTTTTTCCCAGGCTGTTACTCTTCTTTCCAGGGTTTTTCTGGATATTCCGAGGCGGCGAGCGGCAGCCGATTTGTTTCCGTTTTCTATGTTTAACAATTTCAAAATGTGCCTCTTCTCGATATCTTCGAGGAGAAAACTGGTTTCCTGATTTTCGTCAGCCGAGTCTGTTTGTGTTGCGCCGACAATAGTCTCACCAGGGGAGGTGTTGAGCAAAAGACTGCGTTCGATAACATTTTTTAATTCACGCACGTTGCCCGGCCATTGATAACTTGATAATAACGTCAATTCATCATTATTTAGCCTCGATGGTTTAATCCCCAGGCCCGCCGATATGGTATCGATAAAATGCTGGGATAGTTCTTTTAGATCCTCTATGCGGTCACGTAATGGTGGTATCTCCAGATTTAGCACATTGAGTCTAAAATAAAGGTCTTCGCGAAAACTGCCTTGATTAACGCATTGTTCAAGCTTTCTGTTGGTGGCTGCAATAATTCGGACATCGACCGGAATCTCCTGGTTTGATCCTACCGGCCTGATATTTTTTTCGTCCAGTACGCGCAACAAATGCGCCTGCATGGGGAGGGGCATTTCGCCAATTTCATCG
>JBGUEB010000258.1:0-4904 GCA_041821565.1 Gammaproteobacteria bacterium
ACATATGAAACAGATATATTAAACCTCCTCGGTTCAGGGTTTTGGATAGCGTCTTGCTTTGGTTCCAGTGATCCTCCTGAATCACCTGTATTATTGGACTGTTTAGTCCAATAATGGGCAAAAAAATATCAACTCACTGTATCAAGGATGACCTCGACCATTTTTTCTAACTCTTCTCGACTGGTGCCAGCCTTTAACATTGTGCGCAAACCACTCATGTTGCTAACCAGAAATCGCGCGAGTAAATCGGGGTCTTTGCTGTTTCTTAGTGAACCATCTTCCTGTCCCTTAATAATGGCAAGGCTGAAAATATCCTGGTAGGCCTGTAAACATTTAAAGATGCAACTGGCTACTTGCGCGTCAGACTGCGCAAATTCAGAAGCGGAATTGGTGACCAGGCAACCACGTGGATTGGTGACTTTGTTATCTTCGGTAATCACCTGAGTCAGTGTTCTGGAAATAAAATCGAATCCCGACTCGCTGGAGTCAAGACGTTCTCGCCTTTTGCCGATAGTGACCTGGTGGTAATGCTCGATACAGCGAAGGAATAACGCGTGTTTACTGCCGAAGGCCTGATTGTCTGTAAAATTTGATGCCGACTATTACAGATTAACTATAGCCGGCCCTGACCAGGCTCAGTTCATATAGGATTTTTTGACTGTTTGCGCGAAGTTGACGGGGCCTGGTGAAAATAACGTTTGAACATTCGTGAAAAAGCGGGTAGCGAGTTAAACCCGGTTCGGATCGCAATTTCCTGCATGCTCAATCGCGTATCGATCACTAATCGTCGAGCGGTTTGTAACCGAAGTCGAAGATAAAAGGCCCCGGGCGAGAGATTAATGGTTTGCGCGAACAGGTATTCGAGCATGCGCACCGACAGGTTCAACTGCCGGGCGATCGCCGATACTGATATGGTTTCATCGATATACTGCTCCATCAGGCGTATCGCCGCGGCCACACGTGGTTCCTGGTTTTCCAGCAAACCAACTGAAACCAGTGGCTGTGTATCGGTAGCGTTATGCCCACTGTCATAAATAAATGCGCTCGAAACCTCCAGCGCAAGCGGGTAACCATAACGCATCCGGATCAGGTAGAGCATCAGGTCGAAGGTAGGCGAAGCCCCGCCGGTGGTGAACACCGAACCATCGATAACAAACCGGTCTGGCTTTAAATTCACGCGCGGAAACCGTGTGGAGAATTCCTCCTGGTCTTGCCAGTGGGTGGTGGCATTTTTCTTTTCCAGCAACCCACAGCGCGCCAGAATCCAGCTTCCCGACTCGACCCCACCCACGGCATGAAAGCGGCGGCACAGCCGTCTGATACGATTCAGCTGAGATCGACTTACATACTTATCGTGATTGAATCCAGCGACGATAATGAGGACGTCACCGGTCAAGCTTTCATCCAGGTCTATGTCAGGCGCAATCGGTAAGCCGCAGGTGAGCCGTGCCGGTTCAGAATTGAGGGTCACTAATTTCCAGTGGAACAGGTCGTGACCAGCAACAAGGTTGGCGGCCCGCATGGTATCCAGCACCGAGGCAAGTGACATCATCGATGACTCGGGCAATATCAGTAGTTTGACATCGAGTTTTTTATCGCTGGGAGTAAAGATGCTCATTTCGTAATATGTTAAATAATTTGCGATAAAGTGCAATCATATTTAAAATTTCCATGACAGAATTGCGCGATCTTAGACGGAGGTCCACCATGCCATTAACACCAAACCTAACACCATTTATTACCTGTGCGGTCACGGGTTCCGGTGGTTCGCAGGATCGCTCACCCCATGTGCCGCGATCTCCCGAGCAAATCGCCAATAGCGCCATCGATGCCGCGAAAGCGGGGGCTGCCGTGGTCCACTGTCACGTGCGTGATCCCGAAACCGGCAAGCCAAACCGCCGTACCGATTTATTTCGTGAAGTAGTCGATCGTATTCGTGACTCGGACACCGATGTCGTCATCAATTTGACCGCAGGCATGGGTGGTGACATGGTTTTTGGCGATCCGGAGTCTCCCCTGCCTTTTAACGAGGCCGGTACCGATATGGGAGGCGCGACCGCGCGTGTTGCTCACGTGAAAGAATGCCTGCCCGAAATCTGTACGCTCGACTGCGGCACGATGAATTTCGCCGAGGCCGACTACGTGATGACCAACACCCCCGGCATGCTACGCGCCATGGGGCAAATGATGACCGACCTGGGCGTGCGCCCCGAAATCGAAGTTTTCGAGACCGGTCACCTGTGGTTCGCCAAACAACTGGTCGACGAGGGCATTATCCAGGACCCGGTGATGATCCAGATGTGCATGGGTATTCCCTGGGGCGCGCCCGACGATCTCAACACTTTCATGGCGATGGTGAACAACACGCCTTCTAACTGGACTTTTTCCGCGTTTTCAATCGGCCGCAATGAAATGCCTTATGCCGCCGCCGCTATGCTCGCCGGCGGCAATGTTCGCGTCGGCCTCGAAGATAACCTGTGGTTAAGAAAAGGCGAACTCGCGACCAACGCACAACTGGTCGAGATGGCCGCGACTATCGTCACCAACATGGGCGCGACCCTGATGACACCCGCGCAAGTCCGCGAGAAAATGCAGCTGCAAAAGCGTGCACCCGTATCGAACTAAGGGGAGATAACTATGCCCGAAATTAAAACAGCCGCTATTATTGGCGGCGGCGTCATTGGTGGCGGTTGGGCAGCACGCCTGATCGAGAATGGTATCGACGTTGCTGTGTTCGACCCGGCTGCAGATGCAAAGGTCAAATTCGATACGGTGCTAGCTAATGCAGAGAGCGCCTTTGCGAAACTTGGCACCGCAGCTCACCGCCATAGGGGATCTGTGAGCTGGCACGATACCGTGGCCGCGGCCGCGGGTAATGCACAGCTAATTATTGAATCGGTTCCCGAAAGACCGGATATCAAGCGTGCGGTCTATGCCGAGATCGAAACCACTGCTGCGAAGGATGCAGTTATCACTTCTTCCACCTCCGGCATCATGCCAACCGAGTTACAGCGGGATATGCAGCATCCGGAGAGACTAATGGTTGCCCACCCTTTCAACCCGGTTTATTTGCTGCCCCTGGTAGAACTCGTTGCTGGAGAACAGACCGATCCTGAATACATTGACTGGGCCAGCACATTCTACGCTGAAATTGGTATGCACCCGCTTCATTGCCGGGTAGAAATCGAGGGTTTTATCTCGGACCGTTTGCAGGAAGCATTGTGGCGCGAGGCGCTATGGCTGCTACATGACAAGGTCGCCACCGCAGCGGAAATTGATGCGGCCATCGCCTATGGCCCCGGACTTAGATGGGCGCAAATGGGCACCATGCAGACCTTCCACCTGGCAGGCGGAGAAGGCGGAATGCGGGCCATGCTTGCGATGTTCGGCCCCTGCCTCAAATGGCCCTGGACCAAGCTCATGGATGTTCCAGAATTAACCGATGAATTTATAAACGAAATCGGAGATCAATGCGAGACCCAGGCTGATGGCCTGTCACCCCGGGATCTGGAAGTCATCCGTGATGACAACCTGATTGCAATCTTGCAGGCGCTTAAGGGTACCAACTGGGGAGCAGGAAAAACTCTTGCCCAATATGAACAACAACAGGTTGATTTGGCACAAAACGCTGCCAACGACAGTTAACTGCAGGGTTCCCGGGAGAACTATGATGGACTTCGGACTTAGTTTTGAACAGGAAATGATCGTCGATACGGTCAGAAAATTTGTTGAAAAAGAAATTTATCCGCACGAGGCGGAGGTGGAAAGAACTGGCGAAGTGCCGCTGGAGCTCGGCCATGAAATTCGTGACAAATGCCTCGAAGCCGGTTTTTTCGCGGCCAATATCGCCGAGGAGTTCGGCGGTGGTGGACTTGGCGCGCTGGATTTTACTCTGCTCGAACGCGAACTAGGCCGCGCCAGTAACGGTCTTGCGGTTTTCTTCGGTCGCCCCTCCGGTATTCTCATGGCTTGCAATGAAGATCAACGCGAGAGATACCTGACACCTGCGGTTAAGGGAGAAAAATTTGACGCGCTGGCAATGACCGAACCTGGAGCTGGATCGGATGTACGCGGCATGAATTGCAACGCTAAACTGGATGGTGGCGACTGGGTCGTCAACGGCAGCAAACATTTCATCAGCCATGCCAATATCGCCCATTTCGTCATCGTATTTATCGCCACCGGTGAAGAAGAAACCCCTCGTGGAATAAAGAAAAAGATTACCTGCTTCCTGGTCGATCGCGACACACCTGGATTCGAAATTCGCCCGGGATACAATTCAGTGAGTCACCGTGGTTATAAAAACTGTATCCTGAACTTCGATAAATGCCGGCTGCCCGAATCGCAAATACTGGGTGAGTTGCACCGTGGTTTTGATGTCGCCAACGACTGGTTATACGCAACGCGTTTGACCGTCGCCGCCACCAGTGTTGGTCGCGCCCGCCGCGCGTTCGAATACGCCCTGCCCTATACCACCGAACGCAAGCAATTCGGTCAGCAAATTGGTAAGTTCCAGGGAGTGTCGTTCAAGCTCGCTGACATGATTACCGAAATCGATGCGGCTGACTGGTTAACCCTGTCCGCAGCCTGGCGCCTCGACGAGGGACTCGATGCCAATCGAGAAATTGCCAGTGCCAAGCTCTATGCGACTGAAATGCTGGCCCGCGTTACCGATGAAGCGATACAGATCTTTGGCGGCATGGGTTTGATGGACGAGCTGCCACTGGAGCGATTCTGGCGCGATGCCCGGGTCGAACGAATCTGGGATGGTACCTCTGAAATTCAGCGCCATATTATCTCGCGCGAACTGCTGCGCCCTCTCGGCGGTTAACCCGAATTTTTTGATGTCGAAGCTAGAGCGCCTGCTACGCCCAAAATCGATTGCCGCGATTGGAGGCCTGCAA
>JBGUEB010000259.1:0-4903 GCA_041821565.1 Gammaproteobacteria bacterium
GTCTGCTTGAAACCGACCAGGTTCATTGCCACCAGGGTGACATGTTCGAGGATCCACAACCCAATGGAGAAATCCTGGCGCTCAAGGATGTAAAATTACTATCACCCTGTGAACCCAGCAAGATTGTTGCGATGTGGAACAACTTCCACGAACTCGCGGCGGCCCAGAATCTCGAGTTACCGGAATTCCCGTTTTATTTCATCAAGCCTTCCAGTTGCGTGAGTGGAGAAGGTGATGAAATTTTGCATCCGCAGGGCTACGATGGTCGCCTCATCTACGAAGGCGAGCTAGGAGTTGTGATCGGCAAAACCTGCAAGTCAGTGGCGCGCAACGAGATTGCTGACTATGTGCTTGGCTACACCTGTATTAATGATGTCACGGCTATTCATCTCCTGTTCAAATACGAGGCTTTCCCGCAGTGGACCCGGGCGAAGAGTTTCGATGGCTTTGGTGTGATTGGTCCCTGTATCGCGGAACTGGAAAATCCCGATTCACTCGTAATTAGAACCGAGGTAAACGGCGAAGAACGCCAGAACTACCCGGTCTCGGACATGATTTTTTCACCACTGGATCTGGTTAGTCTGATTTCGGGCGACATGACGCTTTACCCTGGCGATGTGATTGCATGCGGCACCTCGCTGGGGGTTAAGACGATGAAGCCGGACACCACCGTCAGCGTGGATATCGAGGGAATCGGCAGGCTAACGAATTATTACCGGCCTGGTGAGGAATAGTAATCGTCTGGATTGCCAAACAGATTTTTTGAGCGTGGCAAAAGCGGTTACAATAAGCGCTATTTTCCGTTGAACAGCTGGATTGAAAAGATGTTTGTTTGCACCGGTTTGTCGGTATGAATCAATGTGACCTGGAACCCTTAATTCCCTACGATGAAGCGCTACGCCAGCTCATCGACAAGCTGTCGCCTGCACAGGCAACAGTGGTTAAGCCCTTGTTACAGGCTTTCGGTGATGTACTTGCCGAACCCCAGTGCGCCAGTATCAATGTGCCGAACAGCGACAATTCAGCGATGGATGGTTATGCCCTGAATACCTCGGACCTGGCTACATCGGGTGAGAGCTTATTACCAGTATCACAACGCATAGCAGCAGGTGAAGAGGCGGGGCCACTGCAACCGGGAACCGCGGCAAGAATATTTACCGGCGCACCAGTCCCGGCTGGCGCCGACGCCGTCATCATGCAGGAGCGGGTGCGACTGGATGACAAAGCGATTGGTTTCGATTACAGGCCCGTGAGCGGTGAGAACGTGCGTCCCGCCGGTAACGACATTCGCAGCGGAGATACGATCCTGAAACAGGGCAATCGTATGCGCGCGCAGGATATTGGCCTCGCGGCTTCGGTCGGACTGGAATCGCTGCCGGTATTCGAAAAGCTGAAAGTTGGTATTTTCCTGACCGGTGACGAACTGGTCGAGCCTGGGCAGGACCTGGGTCCGGGTAAAATCTACGATTCTAATCGTTATACATTGTATGGTTTATTGCGGGCGCTCGGCGCTGAAATTATCGACCTTGGCCTGGTCGGTGATACTTTAGAGGAAACCAAGGCCGCGATGTTAAAAGCAACCAGCGACGCTGACCTGGTAGTTACCTGCGGCGGGGTGTCGGTTGGCGAAGAAGACCACGTTCGTATCGCCATCGAAGCGCTCGGTGAATTGCATATGTGGCGCCTGGCTATCAAACCGGGTAAACCCCTCGCATTTGGCCAAATCAGGCAAACCCCGTTCATTGGCCTGCCGGGTAACCCGGTATCGGTGTTTGTGACCTTTTGCCTGTTTGTGTGTCCGCTAATCAAGATTCTGCAGGGTAGAGAATGGCACAAGCCGCTGGCGACCCAGGTTATTGCCGACTTCGACTGGGCAAAGCCGGATAGTCGGCGTGAATTTTTACGGGCACGCCTGGAAACCAGTAAGGATCAGCAAATCGTGGCACGTATTTATCCAAACCAGGACTCGGGCGTACTCAGTTCAACAGTCTGGGCCGAGGGCCTGGTCGAAATCGCCGAAGGTCGGACCCTGAAAGCAGGAGAATACGTAGACTATATTTCCTTCGCGCAATGGCTCGATTAGCATGATCGTCAGGGTACAACATCAGGACTTTGATCTTGCCGAGGTGAATCGAGAATTGTGTGCCGGGCGTTCTGATGTTGGTGCTATCACCAGTTTTATCGGACTGGTGCGTGACCTGCCGCAAAACCGGCTGCAACAAATGACGCTGGAACACTATCCGGGTATGACCGAAAAGTCGCTGACCAGTATTATCGAGACCGCCCGGCAACGCTGGGAGGTCCTCGACTGCGCGATTATTCACCGCGTTGGTGATTTAAAACCAGCTGATCAAATAGTAATGGTCAGCGTGCTATCGGCACATCGCCAGGCGGCCTTTGCCGCCTGCGAATTCATCATGGACTATTTGAAAACAGATGCGCCTTTCTGGAAGAAGGAAACCAGCGAAAAGGGTGCCCACTGGGTTGCGGCAAAAGATAGCGACAACAAAGCGCGTGATAAGTGGTAGTTAGCACGGGATTACCGGTTGCCTGCCTTTTAATGTTTTCGCAGAAGCGCGGAGCAATTAGAGGTAAAAAGGGTAAATCAAATTACCCGTCATGCCGGCGTAGGCCGGTATCCATTGAAACGAATTTATGAAATTAAATAAGCTGCCGATTGATAAGCATATTGCGGTGCCAATATTACCTTCGGTGATTTTTTATAATGGATACCGGCCTACGCCGGCATGACGACCTTTACTTTAATTCTATATGTCAAATCAAGTCCCGCGCCTCTGCGAGAGCTATTTTTTCATCAAGATGATTTCTCTGCGCTTGAAGATCATTCGGCATTAAATTCCTGATACAATCGCGCCTCGATTAATCAACAGTTGCTTGAATGGATGTTTCTCACCTGTTAGACGACCTCAATCCCCGTCAACGCGAAGCGGTTAGTGCTGAACCTGGACCATTGCTGGTGCTGGCCGGCGCCGGCAGTGGAAAAACCCGGGTATTGACGCACCGCATCGCCTGGGTTTGCGAGGTTGGTGGCCTGTCACCATTTAGTGTGCTCGCGGTTACATTTACGAATAAGGCCGCGAGCGAAATGCGCGCGCGCGTCGAAGATCTGCTGGGTATTTCAGCGGCTGCGATGTGGGTTGGAACCTTTCATGGACTTGCACATCGGATGTTGCGTGCCCACTGGGCGGCGGCCAACCTGCCCCAGACCTTCCAGATACTGGACAGTGACGACCAGTTACGCATGGTTAAACGGGTGATTAAGCAACTCGATCTCGACGACACCAACTGGCCGCCGAAACAGGCCCAGTGGTATATCAATCATAACAAGGATGAAGGCTTGCGCCCCGCGCATATTGACCCCGGGCATGACCATATACAGCAACAAATGCTCGCCATTTATCGGCTCTACGAAGAACTTTGTCAACGAGCCGGCGTCGTTGATTTCGCCGAGTTGTTGCTACGAGCGCTGGAATTAATTCGCGATAACGATGATATACGCGAGCATTACCAGCGTCGCTTCCAGTACATCCTGGTAGATGAGTTTCAGGATACGAATGCAATTCAGTATGCCTGGTTAAGACTCATGGCCGGCAAACAAACGCCGGTGTTTGTGGTCGGTGACGACGATCAGTCGATTTATGGCTGGCGCGGCGCTCGCATCGAAAACATACAGCATTTCGAAAAAGATTTTAGCGGTACACAAGTAATTCGCCTCGAACAAAACTATCGCTCGACGGGAACCATTTTAAAGGCGGCAAACGCGCTCATCGACAACAACAGTGGGCGTATGGGTAAGGAGCTGTGGACCCAGAGTGAAGAAGGTGAACAAATCGTATATTACTCGGCTTACAATGAAAAAGACGAGGCACGTTTTGTTGTCGACCGGATTCAAAACTGGGTTGACCAGGGTCGTAGTCGTCGCGAACTGGCAATTTTATACCGCTCCAATGCACAATCTCGCCAGTTCGAGGAAGCGCTAGTAACTCGTGGCATACCCTATCGCGTCTACGGTGGGTTACGATTCTTCGAACGCGCTGAAATTAAAGATGCGCTGGCCTATCTACGTATGCTCGCCAATCCGGCAGCGGATCATGCCTTTGACAGAACCGTCAATCATCCACCGCGCGGTATCGGCCAAAAAACCATAGACCTGATCCGCGACCAGGCCAGGCAGCATTCACAATCATTATGGGAAGCGGCCCAGTCATTGCTTGAAGGCGGTCAGATGACGCCACGCGCAAACACCGCGCTACAGGCCTATATCGATTTGATTCGACACATGCAAAGTGGAATGGATTTGCTGAGTCTGGCAGAACAAATCACCCTGTGTATCGAGCAAAGCGGGCTTAAGACCCATTTCAGCAAAGACCAGTCGGAGAAAGGACAATCGCGTCTTGAAAATTTGCAGGAACTGACAGGCGCTGGTAAAGGATTCTCTATTGATGTCGAAATCGAAGATGAAAACATGAGCATGCTCGATGCTTTCCTGGCCCATGCCGCGCTCGAGGCAGGTGAAGGCCAGGCCGATGAATGGGAAGACTGTGTGCAGTTGATGACCATGCATTCGGTTAAGGGGCTCGAGTTTCCATTGGTATTTCTGGTTGGAATGGAGGAGGGATTGTTTCCGCACCATCGTTCGAGTCAGGAGCCGGGGCGAATGGAGGAGGAGCGTCGTCTTTGTTATGTCGGTATTACGCGTGCGCGGGAACAACTGATAGTGACCAGTGCCGAGGTACGTCGACTGTATGGTAATGAAAGCTACAATATTTTGTCGCGCTTTGTTCGTGAAATTCCGGCCGAGTGTTTGCAGGAAATTAGGCCAAAAGCACAGTTTAGCCGCCCCGTTTACCAGGCCCCGGCAAAAATCGGGCATCGCAAAACC
>JBGUEB010000260.1:0-4884 GCA_041821565.1 Gammaproteobacteria bacterium
CAGGTAGTGGGGAGTGACACCAAATCGAGCCGAGGCGACCTGTTTTATCCTGGAATTCCGATCAGTGCCAAATCGAGCCGGGTCTTCACCGCCTTCGCCGGAATTAGAGCGCCCGCCCAGCTGATTCATCGCCTGTGCCAGGGTCTCGTGGGCTTCGGGTGATAATGCGCCAAGCGACATGCCCGCCGAATCGAAGCGTTTCAGAATCTTATCTGCCGGTTCAACAGTGTCGATGGCGCAAGCCTGTTGCGGTTTCAGTCGCAATAAATCACGCAGTGCGGTCGCCGGGCGGTTGTTGACTATATTCGAGTACTGCTTCCAGTCCTGGTAGGAGCCGCTATTAACCGCCTGTTGCAGGGTGGTGACGACATCTGGATTGTAAGCGTGGTATTCACCGTCATGAATGTACTTGAGTAATCCGCCCTGATCTGTGCCCTTGCGTGGATTCCAGGCAATCTTGTTGATCTGTTTTTGTTCGTTTTCGATGCCATCAAAGTTGATCCCGTCGATACGACAGGTAGTGCCGGCAAAACAGAGGTCTACGACCTGGTGGTGAAGGCCAACGATTTCGAATAACTGTGCGCCACGGTAACTCGAGATTGTCGATATACCCATCTTCGAAATAATCTTGTACAGACCCTTGTTAATACCACGACGGTAATTAGAGCCGGTGTTCGGGCACTGCAGATCAGGTAGTTCACCGCTACGTGTCATGCCGACGATACTGGCGTAGGCAAGGAAGGGATAAATCGCGGTGGCACCGAAACCGAGTAAAACGGCCATGTGATGCGCGTCCCGGGCAGTGCCTGTCTCGACAACGATGTTGGTGTCGCATCGACCACCGGTATAACACAGTCGACGATGCACCGCGCCAGTGGCGAGAGCGGCATGGATAGGAAGCTGCTGCTGCGGGATATTCTTGTCGCTTAATATGAGAATGACGATGCCCCGGCGAGAAGCGCGCTCGGCCTGGTCGGCAAGATTGTTAATCGCCTCTTCGAGACTGGTTTGTTCCGGGTCGTAACCGAGAGAAAGCGTGTCGTTGGGGAAACCTTTGTCATGCCAGGCCAGTAGATCGACATATTTCTGTTCTGACAGAATGGGCGAGCTCACGATTAAACGGTCGGCGTGTTCGGCTTTCTCGTTAAACAGGTTGTGCTCTCGACCGAAGCAGGTTTCCAGTGACATTACAATTTTTTCTCGTAGTGGGTCGATTGGAGGATTGGTAACCTGGGCGAATTGCTGCCTGAAGCTGTCGTATAGTGAGCGTCGATGCTGAGACAATACCGGCAGCGGTGTATCGTCACCCATCGAGCCGGTTGCTTCCTGTGAATCCTGTGCCAGTGGTTTTAAAATCTGGTCACGCTCTTCGAAGCTGACCTGAAATTGTTTTTCCAGGCGGGTTAAGGTTTCCCGATCCATTGCCAGAGCCGAAAATGGTGAATTGACAGGGTTTGCACTTAAGCGGTTAAGCCTTTCCCGCAACCAAATTTCATAAGGGTGTCTATCCTGCAGCATCTTGTCGATATCTTCGGAAAGCAATAACTTGCTGGTCTCGGTATCCACCGCGATCATTTCGCCCGGCTTTAGGCGTCCCTTCGCAATAACGTCCTCAGGCGCGTAATCCCAGATGCCGATCTCCGAGCCCAGCGTGATATGACGGTCTTTGGTCGTTACCCATCGAGCTGGTCGCAGGCCATTGCGATCCATTACGCAGCAGGCATAACGGCCTTCGGTTAAGACAATGCCGGCTGGCCCGTCCCAGGGCTCCATATGCATCGAGTTATATTCGTAAAAAGCGCTGAGCGCCGAGTCCATATGGTCGGCGTTTTGCCAGGCGGGCGGCACCAGTAAACGCATCGCCCGAAAAATGTCCATGCCGCCGGTCAACAAAAAATCGAGCATGTTGTCCATCGAGCTGGAGTCCGATCCGGACATATTTACCAGTGGCTTAATCGCCTCGACATCGGGCAGTAACTCAGATTTAAACTTATATGCTCTGGCGTTGGCCCAGTTTCGGTTACCCTGTATGGTATTGATCTCACCGTTGTGGGCGAGATAGCGAAACGGTTGCGCAAGTTTCCACTGTGGCCAGGTATTGGTCGAAAAACGTTGATGAAAAACACAGATAGCGCTTTCCATCGACTTGTCGTTGAGGTCCTGGTAGAACACCGGCAAGTTTGCCGGCATGATCAATCCCTTGTAGGAGAGCACGTTTGATGACATGCTCGAAATATAGTAATAGTCATTGATACGGGTATTTTCGAGTGCCTCGTGAGCATGGCTGATTGCTCGCCTGGCGAGATAAAGCGAGCGTTCAAATTCAGCGTTATTAATCTCATCGGGCGCATTGATGTAGGCATGGTAAATCGCGGGCAATGATCTTAAGGCTTCCTCACCGCAGGCCGAAGGATCGGTTGGCACCTCTCGCCAGCCGGCGAAAAACAGGCCCTGGTCGGCAATTTTCTCTTCGATGATTGCCTGCGATACCTTCGTTTCACCCTTATGAGGGGATATAAACATAAATGCGACGGCGTACTGTGCGGCGCAATCGATGCCGAGGTCGGCCGCCTTGCTGCGTAGAAACGAGTCCGGCTTTTTCAATAGCAGGCCACAACCATCACCGGATTTACCGTCTGCCGCGACAGCACCCCTGTGGGTGAGGCGGGCGAGGGCGGCAATCGAAGTTTTAATCAGCCAGTGGCTGGGTTTGTCGTCGATATTGGCAATAAGCCCGAAACCACAGCTATCCTTTTCGAAGCTGGGATGATAGAGGCCTTTAAGTTTAGTATTCATCGTTGATACCGGATTCTGCGATGAAATAACCCTGGTTGCGCTAGATGGATGGCGTGAAGATCATTTCAAGTGTGCCCGATTCCTCAGGTCCGTCCGATAGACTGCTGGTAAAAAGGCCGGATATTATACCTGCCTGGACAGAATCTGTTCAATGTTTTAAGCAGTATCGATGAGAGTAAAAAGGTCTCGCGGCAGGTAGGATGGGTGTAACCCATCAAAAACAATCAATTAAAACAAATAGTGAGGGTGATGGGTTGCACCTATCTTACAGACTGCTAGGCTTCTTCGATGGTTTCTTTGAGTAAAGCAGGGTCGTAGTCAGATGTAATGATAGCCTCGCCAAGTTTTTTAAGCAAAACCAGCTTGATAGTGCCGTTCAGTGTTTTCTTGTCGATCGCCATCGCCTGCATGTAATCATCAACACTCATCTCGGATGGTGACCTGACAGGCAGGTTTGCCTGTTCGAGTAAGCTGATCGTGCGTTGTTTAACGGTACTGTCAATCCATTGCTGGCGTTGCGATAAATCCGCAGCCATCACCATACCGGTTGCGACCGCCTCACCGTGTAACCAGTTGCCGTATCCCATCGTCGCCTCGATTGCGTGTCCGAAGGTATGACCCAGGTTCAATATCGCACGGATACCAGATTCGCGTTCGTCGAGCGAGACAACTTCGGCCTTGATGTTACAGGAAACCAGAATTGCCTGGCACAGTGCCGCATAATCCCGTTTTTTCAGTAGCGCTATGTTCTGCTCCAGCCAGTCGAAAAAATCGGCATCGTGAATCAGTCCATACTTGATCACCTCGGCGAGGCCGGCGCTGAGTTCACGGTCGGGCAGGGTATCAAGCGTGTCAGTATCAGCGATAACGCATTGCGGCTGATGGAATGCGCCAATCATATTCTTGCCGAGCGTATGATTGACCCCGGTCTTACCGCCGACCGAGGAATCGACCTGGGATAACAGGGTGGTCGGAATCTGGATAAAATGCACCCCGCGTTGATAAATTGCGGCAGCGAAACCTGTGATATCTCCGATTACACCGCCTCCCAGGGCGATTAAACTCGTCTGCCGGTCGTGCCTGTTTTGCAACAGGCAATCGATGATTTTCTCTGCGGTCGCGACTGTCTTGTACTGTTCACCATCTTCGAGAATCAGGCTATTGTAGCGTATACCATGCGTCTGCAGGACCTGTGCGACAGCTTCCAGGTAAAGCGGTGCTACCACGGTATTGGTAACAACAAGCGCCGAATTTCCGAGAATGTGATTTACCAGAAATTCGGGTTCCTGCAACAGTCCCGAGCCAATATAAATTGGATAACTGCGCTCGCCAAGATCGACGCTAACCGTGTGCGATACTGCCATGGAAAAAGTTAGTCCTATAAAAGATGTTGTGGAAGTTGGCTGATAATATCAGACGCTAGTTTACGCGCCAATTTACGATCTGTTTTGACCGACAAGTCGGCAAGATCCAGGTAAATGGGATGGCGCCCCTCGAACAGCGATTCAAGTTGTTGCCGGGGATTTTCGGTTTGCAGCAAAGGTCTTTTTTTATCCCTGCGTAGACGCTGTAATTGTTGATTAACCGATGTATCGAGAAAAACAATATAACCCCTCGATCGCAGCAGGGCCTGATTTTCCTTGCGCAGTACCGAGCCGCCTCCAGTAGCGATAACCTGGTCATTCTGACCGAGCAAATCTTTAAGAGCCTTCGATTCGCGATCGCGAAATCCTGTCTCGCCCTCGACATCGAAAATTCGCGCGATGTCGACACCGGTTCTTTCTTCGATGAAATGGTCACTGTCGCGAAAATCGCGACCCAGTTTTTTCGCTATTATATTACCGATAGTAGATTTGCCCGACCCCATGGGTCCAATCAGGATGATGTTTTGCCTGCTCATGGTTGAATGATACTAGAAACAGGCTCGATGTATTAACCCGTATATTGCATGAAGGGAACGAAGTTCAGGGGAAAGCTGGCAAACAAGGTTGGTTGATCGCCCGCCGATGCATAGCAATAGCTATGGATCAAGGGGGATCGATCAAGATTGGCAGCCAGATTTTTCCTGAATTCGTTCAGGCACAAACT
>JBGUEB010000261.1:0-4864 GCA_041821565.1 Gammaproteobacteria bacterium
TCCCTAAATCGAATGACTGCTTAGCGGAAAGTACCTGGTAATAACGTGTGAATATTTGAACTTTGAGATTTGCCGACTACGTTGGGCTGTGATTTCTCGGAAGCAGTCGTTCAGGATTTAGAGATTAACGGCAGCTTCGTGCCCACAGCGGACCCCCAGCGCATAATCCTGGCACCTGTTCCTCAGTAACTAAAGCGTATACCTGCACCCAGACCCCAGTCATAGGGCCTGTCACTGCCGAGTCCTACGAGAAGATCGGCATAAGCGCCAATTCCTTTACTATAGGTTCTACCCAGTTGTAACTCTGCTGTAGCAGGGATTGCATTATCGTTTTCCCAGTCAATAGGAACCCTTGCATCCAGTTTTAGCCAGGATTTTTCGGGTAGGGGCTTTATCATGATGGCTCGGAAGGCAGTTGTATTTACCGTATTTCCATTGTAATCGGTAAAATGCTGTACCAGCGGAATGAGCGACAAACCACTTTTGTAAGCTATCGCTACGCCAAAAAAAGGGGCAAGCTGGTCTGAGCCTGAGCCAATCGCCTTATCCTCGTCGCCGTGGTCAACAATCCAGTCGAGACCCACAGCCAGTCGATAATTTCGACCATCACCCTGAATATCCTTAGGAAAATAAATTGCCTTTATCGTCGTCGATTCGAGATTTTGTTCACTACTACCGGAGAGATCGGTTTCCCAGTAATGCAGTTCATATTTGATCTTGAGATTGTCATTTGCCATGAAGGCACCATCAATGAAAAGATCGTTGATATGACTATCATCAAGATCGAAATACTGCCAGCGCAGGTCGGTATTTCTTACTTTTGCCAGCGGATCGCTGGCGTTTTCTTCGACATATTCACCTGCGAATCCTGCAGCAGAAAACAACAGCAAGAAAAGTGCGCAAACAGTTCCAGAATTAATTATCAATTTCATGACGTAAATTTCCCGAATTGGAATTGGTAGGATACAGTGGTATAAACTTGGTGATCAAGCCGCTCTCTCTTCCAATCGCAATGTTGGTCCAACTGGTGATGACGGGATACACGTTTGGCTTCGACTATTTTTTTGGGGGATTACCCCAGCACCCCTCACAGTTGTCATCATCACCGTGAACAAATTTTTTATCGGCGTAAAATTTATTCGCTTTCCTATGGGACATAATCATCGCTATAGTTTGTGGCATTAAATCCCATATTGCTCGCCAACCACCTTTACGCTGTACCCACATAAATAGCTTGAACGGATTCTTAGGCTTATCGTGGTGTTCGCCGAGATCTGCGACATATGACTCTATGTTATCTGCTTCCAAAATGCCCTGAAGCATCTTCCAGTCGTTCCAGTCACTCCGAAAGGTAACTCTACCTGCCTCATTGATAACCCACAACGAGTTCGGAAACTCCCCCCACTCCCGATGAATGCTCCCTTCAATATCATCAACCAAAAAAATGCGATTGGGATGAGCTAATTCAGCAGTGCTACTTGCAGCACTGATTTTATCGCGTTGAGATTGGTGGGCTGGCAATTTACCTCCAGGATGTGCTTCGCGGACATAGAGCATAAGAAAGACAGTATTCTCATCTGTAAATTGTTCCGCGACTCGATTCATTCCCTCTATATTGTCGCCGAACATTGGACAGGTGACACTGCCAGTTTCGAGGATAATTCGCTTCCCTTTGAAATCGGAAAGTTTGATCGGTTTCCCATCGAGCCCGAGTGCAGTGAAATCTTTGGCACACTCGCCAACGCGTGGCGCCACGTTAATAAAAGGACCCATTTCGTAATATTTGGTTTTGAAATTCTTATAATTATACTGGCTATCCATGGTCGATTTATTCATAGGTAAATACTCAGTACAGGTTAATAGAATTGGGTATTATCAAAAATAGCCCTATATTTACCGTTTTGTAACGATACTCTTCGCTAGTTTTTAAATTCGCTTTAGGCGTGGTATTTTCCTTATTGGATCTACTGGTGCTCATAGTGTTCTCTTATAGTTTGCAGTGCCTTTCCCATTGTCGGCCACCGAGAGTAAGATACTGTGGTTTGCGGTCGGGATCAACGAAGAAGGTCCGCTTCGTGCCGGAAGCACTCGTTCCCAGTGATGCGATGAATGGCTGCTTACGAGAAACAAAAGCTCATACTTTGATTCCATCCAATAAGCGGAGGAATCAATATGTACCACATCAATCATGATCCACAAATACACACACCCTGGAATAAGGGCAAGCTGGTTGGTCAAAAACCACCTTTGAAGCTGAAGGAAATCTGGGCGATACGAATTAGATTGCAAATTTCCACTCGAATTCGCGAACTTGCTCTGTTCAACCTGGCCATTGATAGCAAACTTAGAAGCTGTGATCTCGTTAAGATCCGAGTCAGAGATATATCCCATGGGAATACTATTGCTAGTAGAGCGATGATCATGCAGCAGAAAACACATCAAGCTGTGCGCTTTGAAATTACCGAACAAACCAGAGATTCCATTTCGAACTGGATCAAGTATGCCGATCTAGATATGAGTGATTACTTGTTCAAAAGTCGTCTTAGTTCATCTCCTCATATTTCAACCCGACAATATGCTCGGATCGTAGGAAGCTGGGTATCAGAGATCGGGCTTGACGCGGCAAATTACGGTACACACTCGATGAGACGAACTAAAGCATCCCTGATCTACAGGCGAACCAAGAATCTTCGAGCTGTTCAGCTTCTGCTGGGGCATAGGAAGCTGGAAAGTACGGTCAGATACCTGGGTATTGAAGTTGATGATGCTCTGGAGATGGCCGAACAGACTGAGGTGTAGTAGATCGATATCAGAAAACGTCGACTCGGGCGTTTTCTGGTTTCCCCTTAGCAGTCACTCGTTTTAAGAGATTGTTCGGCTGGAGTGTGCCCAAAGCCGTCACTTGTGTATCAGCGTTACCGCACCAGTACGGGTTGTTGTTTTTGAATAGCCTGCCTTCTTGACCGAATACATTGAGATGGCGCGGTAAACGATACCCAGCACTTGCCCCGTGATCAACGGGCGGCTGGCGAAAAGAGAGCCTAGCTGGAATGGGAAACTGAGCAACCATTGGTGCACCGGTTGATGTGGCGAAATGGGTAAACCGATTGACATCAATTTCACCTGTGGTTAAATCGAGGCATTGCCAACACAAGATGTGCAGCCTGTAGCATATGAAATTCTCGTTTTGTAAGGGCGTTACCGCTAAACAGTCGATATCCGTGGTGGGAGGCTCAGCACGGTTGCCGTAGCGGGTTGTTGTTTCGAATACCAAAACCCCCTCAGGCGACCCGCCCGAGGGGGTTTTTTTGTGCCTGTGAAAACAGGCTGAACGAGTAAGGAACTAGTTTATGAAATCTGCGGCCGATTCGTCACCGCGACTGCTCACGCTGATTCTGCTGGCAGCGCTTTCGACTCTGTCGCTAAACCTGTTTCTGCCGTCGCTCACCAATATCGCCCGCGATTTTGAGGCCGACTACGCGCTGGTCAGCCTGTCGATTGCCGGCTACCTGGCAACAACCGCTGTGCTGCAACTGATGATTGGCCCGATGTCCGATCGCTTTGGCCGCAAGCCGGTGCTGTTGTGCGCGCTGTCGATATTCGTTATCGGCTCGCTGGGTTGTCTGCTGGCTCGCGATATCTACAGCTTCCTGCTGTTTCGCGCGCTGCAGGCAGCGGTCATTTCAGGATGGGTGCTGTCGATGGCGATGATTCGCGACACCCGCAGCGAAGGAGAGGCAGCGAGCCTGATCGGCTACGTAGCCATGTCGATGGCGATCGCACCGATGCTGGGTCCGATGGTCGGCGGCCTGCTCGATGAACTGTTCGGCTGGCGTTCAAGTTTTTTGCTGTATTGCGTGTTTGGTACGGCGATGCTGTTGCTGTGCTGGCGAGATCTCGCCGAAACCAACCGCTCCCCGTCGGCAACTTTTGCAGTGCAGTTTCAGGCTTACCCGCAGCTACTCGGCTCGCGTCGTTTCTGGGGCTACGCGTTGTGTGGGTTGTTTTCGACGGGTGCGTTTTACGTTTTCCTCGCCGGTGTTCCGCTGGTCGCGGCGCGTCAGTTTTCGATTTCGCCTGGTCAGCTTGGGTTCTACATGGGAACGATAACCGCGGGGTTCGCCGTCGGCAGCTTTGTTGCGGGTCGCTATTCACAGCGCCATACGCTCACCACGATGATGATTGTCGGCAGGCTGATCGCCTGTGGTGGACTGGCAATGGGGCTGGTACTTTTCCTGCTGGGTTACGCGCATGGACTGACGCTGTTTCTGGCAACGGTGTTCGCCGGTGTGGGTAACGGCATATCCATGCCCAGCGCTAACACCGGTGCGATTTCGATACTCCCGGGTCTGGCTGGTAGCGCGGCGGGTCTGGTGGGCGCATCGGCAGTTGCCGGGGGGGCACTGCTGACGTCTTTTACTGGTTACCTGCTGGAAGATGGCGATGCCGCCATTCGCCTGCTCGGGATCATGTTGTGCTGCGCGGTACTGGCGCTGGCGGCCGCGTTGTATGTGCTTTTAATCGATCGCCGCGAGGCCTCCCTGGCAGACGGTGCTTGAGCCAGCCGATCCGGTCGAATTCCAGCCACCAGGCTGGTTGATTCTTTCCCAGGCTTAATGTCCGAAATGTGCCGGAAGCCGAAGTTAATCCAGGATTCTTGAATGTCGGCTAACGGGAAAGCTGCCGTTCAGATTTCACCGCTCAAGGGCTGCAAAGTGCCCTGAACCGACATTCAGTCAAATCACTGTAAAGGTCAAGAATCGGTCAGGAACAGCCTCTGAAAATCACACCTGGCCGTGCACACACGGCTAGGTGCAATACTCGCAACTCAGGCCTTCTACCGAGAAACCACCGGGCTATCCAA
>JBGUEB010000262.1:0-4799 GCA_041821565.1 Gammaproteobacteria bacterium
GTAGATACAAGCCCGGAAATTTTTCCTTATTTCGACAAACCCGACTCCTTACGTTTCGCCAGCCACCTGGCTATTGCGGTATCCATTTCGAATAGCCGCTGGGAAGTCCAGTAAACATGGCTTTACGAAGACTAATAGCGAAGAAAAAGGTGTGTAACCGCAGGCGTGCAGTCACTATGGATGTAACTAGTAAACCTTGGTCCTTAGCAGGGCAGGCAGGGTTTTTATCAATATCTCGATATCGAGCCAGAACGACCAGTTATTGATGTACTGCATATCGTATTCGACGCGTTTTTCCATTTTATCCAGCGTGTCGGTCTCGCCACGATAACCGTTGATCTGGGCAAGGCCGGTAATCCCGGGTTTGATTCGGTGCCTTGCCAGGTATGCATTGATGCGCTTGGCATAACTTTCATTGTGTTCGATCGCATGGGGCCGGGGTCCGACCAGCGACATCTTGCCCGAGAGCACGTTGAACAACTGCGGTAACTCGTCGATGCTGGTCTTGCGGATAAATTTCCCGATTCCGGTAAAGCGATCGTCATCCTTAGTGGCCTGGATAACATCGCCATTGCCTTCCTTGTGAATTTTCATGCTGCGAAACTTCCAGATATAAAATACCTGGCCATCCCACCCGGTTCGACTTTGTTTGAAGATAACCGGGCCTGGTGATCCCAGTTTAATCAATAATCCGACGAGCAGCATCAGCGGACTCAACAGAATTAGCAGAATAAATGAGAATAGGCGATCCTCAATGGCCTTAAACATACGATGGTTACCAATTAACGGCGATTCGGACAGGGTTAGCAGCGGGATACCCGCCATTTCCTTGACGCTCTGATTGATCAAATTCATCGAAAAAATATCTGGCGCCCAGTGGATATCGACATTTTCGTTTACCAGATCGTGATATATGCTTTCTACCAGGTGGGATTCCGACAGTGAAACGGCGATATAGACGGTTTTAATCTTGTTTTGGCGCACAACTTCGGCAATCTCGGCAGTTTTACCCTTCACGGGCACCAGGTTGTCATCACTCTTGTCAGAAACCTGAATTCTACCAATTGCTTTTTCCTGTATCCAGGGATTGTGATTGATGCTGTCGAACAAATATTCAACCAGGTTACCATCGCCTACCAGCAACACGGGGCTAAGTTCTTCGATGGCGCTTGAAGACTGGAATCGAATGCTCATCATCAGCCATCGATTCACCAACTGTCCGCCAAATGCTACCAGGAAGATGGTGGTTAACGCCGGTCTTGAGAGTTGGTCAAAATACTGCGCCATGATGAAGATAAAGAGCGCAATGGCAAAGCTGGTCGCCCAGGCAAAGGCGAGTTTACGGGTTGATTTGAGTAATCCACCGAATTGTCGGTATATGCCCAGTTGATCGTAGGTGGCACCCATAATGGCCAGTAACATGACCATGAAGATAACATCAAGCGTAGTGACAAAGCCCTGAAAATTGTAGAAAGAAAAATAAACCGTGAGCAGAACAATGATACCGTCAATCATTGCCTGAAAGGTGGTGAGTAATGACTTCCTACGTTGAAGCAGGGATCGTTGGGACTGTATTTTATTGGCTGGCATTGTTGAGGCCATAGTAGCTTTACGCCTCGCTCCTGTCACCGTTGTTAATGAAATCGATCGTTCTTGTGTATACCGAGAAGACAATTAACTTTGCAGCAATAAGCGCTGACGAAGTGAGCCTGATAATTCTAGTTGGTGCTTGATCCATTCTTTACCGTGATCACTATCCTGGAAATTAGAATTATATATTAGATAAACTGGTTCGGACTCACATCCCTCATATGGGCTAATTCGGGGTGTAAATAGTTTGGTTTTACGGGTGGTAAATTTTGCCAGATTATTTACTGAAAGAAACCAGAATAAAGTCGATATTTGTGCGTTTGATACCCAGAAACAAACTTCTCAAACCAAAATATCAACCGCCATTTGAACGCCTGCGGTGTGCAAAAGGGCCGGTAAGCAATAACTTGATCAACTCGCTCTGACGGCTAACCCCGGTTTTCTTGAAGGTTGATTTTAGTTGCGAACGAATGGTGTGCGCACTGTGATTAGACTTTGTGGCTATAGCTTCAATACTATGGCCATTCGCAATACTGATCGCGACCTGTGCCTCCGAAGGCGTCAATTTGTAGACGCTGACCAGGTTATCTACCGAAATAGGCTGTGCCATGTTGGGATCGCTTATGAACACTGCAACCCGGGCGCCTTCGTAGTCGACATCGGTAGTGAGCAGGTGGGCGTGCATGGGTGTCACCAGCAGTGGTAACGGTGCCGGCACGTCTGGATGGGTGATGCCAATCGATACACTCTGTTTCCAGGAGTCGTCAGAATCGATAGTTGCCGTTCTCAGAATCGTTTGACGCAATTGGCGGTTGTCCTCTGCGTGGTATAGATATAATCCTTTCTCATTGAGCGCGAGGGCAGGGTGTGATTTGACAATTTCCTTCGCGGTTGGATTGACATAAACCGCCTCGGCATGTTGATCGTAAAGGATTAAACCAATTACCAGTCGATCAAGACCCTGCATTAATGCATCCTGTTTCATGCGCAGGCGGGTAAATTCGGCATGGATATCCATCGCCCGCTTTAAATGGGGAATGATCTCATCGATGACACGGATATCACCTTCGCTCCAGCAACCTGCTGCCTCGTCTCTTAGCAAGCCAATCGAGGCCGTGCGCGCATCGGTATTTATAAACTGTACCCTGCCAATGTGATGTATGTCATGTGGCTTCATCCATTCATCGTATGTTTCAGGGTCGAGCTTATCGAAATGGTTGCCTCCGGGGCAAATAAACTGGTGTCGTGTCTCGCCTGTTGGCTGGCTATCGGAGGTTTCATCGAATAATGTATCGAGCTTTGCAAACTGCGCATTATAGTTCTGGACCAGGTGTGGCGGGCAACCATATTGGGCAACGGTATTCACCATACCAACACTTTTATCGAAGTGATAAAGGCATGCGGTTTTTGAACTGGTTATCTTGGCGATCGTTTCAAGCACATAATCCCAGTGGCTTGAATCGACCGTGGCTTTATAGATTTCCGGTACAACAACTGATGAGCGTCTTCGGTCCATATAGTAAGGCTGATTTCCTTGAAACTAAATTAAGTTAAATGGCTAAACAATTGAATAGTAGCAATCGAATAGTAGCTCATTAAGTAAAAAAATACAGTTCACATTACAAATTCGAATAACTTAATATAGTTAACCTAAGAATTATCAAAAGTGACGTAGATCACAAAACTCGAGGGAAACTAAAAAAATAATGATTGATTGCGATGCAGGTTGAGACGTCTGTCACGGTCAAAAAGTGCTCCCTGTCACAAAAACCCAATAAAAACAACGCAATAATTTGATAACATCGTTGTTAACTCGGCCGTCGCAGGCGCCCCGTTTCCGCAGCCATCTGGCTATTCGGCACGGCCCTGATCGGCTTTATAGGCTTCTCACGCAGAACCACAGTATAACCCCAAATTTATGGATACCGGCTCGGGGGCCGGTATGACGAGGGAGTAGGGAATCCAAAACGCAAAAAATTGATCGTCATACCGGTACCGTATCTAGTCCGGCATGACGAGACCCGGTATCCATCGTAAAGTGAATAAAACTACATTCAGTAAACATCCTGAAATGGACTTCGGTACGGTACCCTTAGAGAAAACTTCCTGTTAGTTCTGTAAGTACTGTGTAGAAAATTTCATTCCATTCGAAAAGATCAGGCAGTAGAAAGCCGTAAACTCATCCTGGTAAATCCCACCATCAAATAAACAGAAATATTTACACCCCAATTTAACTCATTCGGGCGATGTCAGACATACACCAAACCATTAATGTGTAGCTATAAACTTTTAGCGAGTACCCAAATAAAAACATGAAATATAACCGAATGAGAACACCCACGATTTACCTGACAATTGCAATTATCGCGTTAAGCACTTCAGCTAGTGCAGCTTTCTACGATTTTGCGGCTCAGGGTGATGCCTATGAGTATGGGTACTACGAATTTAACACCGCAACCGACGTTAACAGTATATATAAACCAGGCAGCCCTGATTATATTGGCCCACAGCAACCCAATATTAAAATCAGCGCCTCAAATGGTAGCGGCGAAAATTATGCGGCTTATTTCGATAGCCCCTGGACGAAAAATGGTAATACATCTCTTCGCGACGCGGGACTTGGAGTTTGTCATATAAATGGCATGGTGGGAACAGCCTGCGCGGGTAATTCAGATGATAACCAAATGGCAGGTGAGTACATTCATATGGCATTCGAAGAAGCTAACCTGAGTATCCTCTCCCTGAATATTACAGGCGACCACGAAGGGGTGGCTGCAAATTCTTCACTTAAATATCGCCTGAACGATGGTGACTGGGAATACATTGATATCGCCGGCCAGAGCTACAATGATTCGCAAGATGCGGTGTTGAATGCGGTCGGGTCAGCGATTAACACACTGGATTACACCATAGTCTGCAACAGTGCTGATGATTGTTCGAGCTGGTCTGGTCAAATGTATCTTTCTTCCCTAACCACCTCCGCAGTACCAGTCCCCGCAGCTTTCTGGCTGTTCGGCACGGCGCTGATTGGTTTCATCGGCTTTTCCCGTCGAACTACGGTCTAGATCCGGATACAGGCGTTTCCCCGCGGACAGATGTATTTTTTAACCACAACTCTGGTGCCTATATCAGCAGCAATCTAGCATTTCGGCAATACGCTCCGCAGAATGATCCGATTCGATTTTCACGAAGGCACAAAAGTGAGTAGT
>JBGUEB010000263.1:0-4754 GCA_041821565.1 Gammaproteobacteria bacterium
ACCGGATTTTTAAACCGGCCACGTTCGCCTTCATGCTCGGACCACATCTCAACCCCCAAACCGAGTAAACCCGAATAGTCTTCGGCATTCTCCTCTGGTTTCTGAATTTGGGCCCAACCATCAGCCAGGGTCACACTGACAACCTGGGGACTGCCATTACGAATGAGGGAAAAATCTACCACGTCGTTCGGTTTCTTACTGCCGATCAGGCGCTTAACCTGGGAGGGATTTATCACCGCTTCGTCATTAATTTTATAGACGATATCTCTCGCGATTAGCTTGCTTGCACTCGGACCATCCTCCGGCGTGCGCGTGATGTTAACCGCACCATAACCATCGGGTACCTGGAACATGGCCGCCTCTTCCGCGGTAAGACCTGCGATAATATCGTTTATTCCGGCATCGCCCCAACTTGGTGGACCTTTACGCAAAGCAGCAACCTGGTCGAGAACAGTATTGATCGGCAACGCGTAACCAATACCGACGTTATTGCCAGAACGGGTCGCGGCTATAGCCGTAGTCATGCCAATCACGACTCCATCGCGGTTGAACAACGCACCTCCAGAATTACCCGGGTTAACTGCAGCATCAGTCTGTAAATAGGCTGTCGGACCGGCGAGATAGCGCGATGTGTGTGAGACTATACCCCGGCTAACCGAGTCTGGATTTTTCCCGAACGGATTACCGACGACATAGGTTTCATTGCCTACCCTTGCCTGCTGCGAATTACCGATGCGAGCCGCTGGCATTCCTTCACAGCTTTCCATCTGTAAGATTGCCACATCGGTATAGGGCGTAGAATTGACCAGTTTTGCGATTATGCCATGCGATTTTTTCCAATCCCTGGGAAACACTTCGATGACAGCAGCATTTTCAATTACGTGGTGGTTGGTCCAGACTTCACAGGTAGCGGCGGATACCAGAAAACCGGAACCCGAACCAGGCGCCCAGACGGAATCACCATATTTGTCAGTGCTGACATGAGAGATTGTGCGAACCGAGACTGAAACATCGAGCATTGACCCGGTATCGACAGAAGCGCGTTCCTGATAGCCGTAGAAAGCGATTGGCGATAGTATCGCCAGCAGTAAAAACGCTTTTGCTGTCCAGTTAAAGCTGTATGTCATCATACCAACCTCGCTTTCTGTTTCGGTGTTTCCGGGACTACTGGTCTTGCTTCATCTCCTGTAAATAATGTGTCATTCTCGATATCCTGTTTCTGGTCATTCAGCTCCGGCTTATTACTGGCTTCGGTGAGCTGTTTCAACAACTACGATTGCTTCTATACAGCTAGAAATTGAGTCATATGACTAAAATCCGCTTACTAAAAATATAGAATGAATACAAGGGCTAAGCCGTGTTAGCCGACGAGTGGTAGTAAAATAGAGATAAACGGGCTAAGTACCTGAAACTCACAAACTTATTGATAATTAGCCACTCGAGAGTGTGACCATCTCTGATTATTGCGAGTTAAATTTGATTTTTTTAGTTTTGAACCCATCTACTCTGCTGGAACATAGCAAATATTTTGAAAGTTTAGATTGTTGATTCAGATCAGGTTATATCGTTGAAGGCGTTTTATAGTACTAAGCAAAGGGCATTTCAGAGGGAGGTACAATCCGTGGTTCCCCGGGTGATTTTTCGAGGTACCTGTTAATCGTAGATATTTCGTTGCGGAAATTAATCGGACGAACAGATTTTAGAGCAAAATAGATTATGGAATTTAGAGATTACTACGAAGTACTGGGTGTCGCTCGTGACGCAACACAACCTGATATCAAGCGTGCCTATCGAAAACTAGCAAGTAAGTATCATCCGGATGTCAGTAAAGAATCGGATTCGGAAGCAAAATTCAAGGAAGTCGGTGAGGCCTACGAAGTTCTCAAAGATACAGAAAAACGTGCAGCCTACGATCAATTGGGTAGCCAGTGGAAGGCAGGACAGGACTTTCGCCCGCCTCCGGACTGGGATGCCGGGTTTGAATATAGCCAGGGATTCGAATCAGCAGATCCGAATTTTAGTGACTTTTTTGAATCCATATTCGGTCATGGCCGACAAGGCTTTGACAGGCAAGGTGCAGGTTTTCAATCCCGTGGTCAGGATCATCATGCGCATGTGTACATTGCCCTCGAAGACGCCTACCAGGGCGCAACTCGTGAAATTACCATGCATGCACCCGAGATCGATTCCAGTGGCAGGGTCAGTACCCGCGAACGTACCCTGAGTGTAAAAATTCCACGAGGCGTACGTCAGGGTCAACATATTCGTCTCACAGGACAGGGTATGCCTGGTCATGGAGGTGCACCGAATGGGGACCTGTACCTGGAGATAGGCTTCAGCCCCCACAATTTATACCGTGTCGATGGTCGTGACATTTATCTGGATTTGCCGGTCGCCCCATGGGAGGCCGCGCTGGGCGCAAAACTTAAGGTACCGACGCCGAGCGGTACAGTAAACCTGAATATTCCAGAAGGTTCACAAACGGGTAAAAAATTACGCTTAAAGGCAAAAGGAATCCCTAGCAAACCAGCCGGTGATTTGTTTGTAATACTACGTGTTGTATTGCCGGAAGCTAAAACCGAGTCCGCGCGCAAGCTTTATCACGACATGGAAGAACAGTCGGGATTTAATCCTCGCGCCGGCATGGGAGTCTAAAATGGTATCGAAACGAGTCAATATAACACTGTCTGGCGTGATCCTGGATGAACGCTCGGAAGTAACCCTGGATGAATTATGCCAGGCCTGTCGAGTCGATCAGTCTGTGATAATGGCGCTAGTTGAAGAAGGCATTGTCGAACCTGTAGCTGGAAACCCGCGACCGTGTCGATTTAGCGAAACGACGATGCCACAGGTAGTACGAGCGCTAAGACTTCAACGAGACCTGGACCTTAACCTCGCTGGCGTGGCCTTTGCACTCGAACTAATTGACGAAATCGAGAGTCTGCGGAAACGTTTGCAGAGAACGGATTTATAGAAGGAGATTTATTGTGAGTGAATCTATCGATATTACCTGTCCGCATTGTTCGGCAAGGAACCGTCTGTCGGAAAACCGACTCGACGATAAACCGATCTGTGGTCAGTGTAAAAAAGAATTATTCGATGCCAGGCCTGTTGATCTCAACAAAACCGCGTTTGATCGAAATCTAGCCCATAACAGCATCCTGCTAGTGGTTGATTTCTGGGCGTCATGGTGTGGCCCCTGCAAGATGATGGCCCCGGCCTTTGCGCAAGCTGCAGCAGAGCTTGAACCACACGCGCGTCTTGTAAAGCTGAACACCGAACTCGAGGGAGAAGTCGCTGGCCGTTACGGAATACGGGCCATTCCGACAATGATTATATTTAAGGACGGCAAAGAAGTTCAGCGACAATCCGGGGCGATGAGCGCGCAGGCAATTATTGACTGGGTGCGATCGGCACCAGGTTAATTCACTAACCAAGCTCTGAATAATTCATCCATGAATTCTCAGAGCACGAAAAGCGAAAAATGTGATTTTCGCTTTCCTCTCAAAATCAATAACTTATGGTTATTAATTTTGGTGGCACTTCCATGTACCACAGGAACCTCTGAATTGATCAGAGGTTCCCTATCTTAACAGCAGAACAAAATCGATCGTTTCGATCTGTTCTTCGCTAGCGTATTTTTGACGAAGTTGTTCAGCATATTGTCTGATTATTTCTGTATTGTTGATTTCGTCGATAAACAGGAATAATTCAATCCTGATCTTTCCCCGCAAATAATGCAAAGTCGCACGCTGGATCTGAATATCACAGATTTCCGACCAATGATCTCTCAATCCCGGCATCAATTCACTGCGCAAAGGCAAGTATTTCGGGGGCGCTTCCTGATCCTCTTCGGTATCGATATGAACGGTAACATCGGTAGGCTCATCGAGTTGTTCGGTTAGTACCCGTTCAACCTCCTCGCTAATTCGATGCCCTTCAGAAACACTGATATCGGGCGCCACTATGACATGTACATCCGCGAATACCTGATGTCCCATTCGGCGTGTTCTTAACTGGTGTATATCTTTTACATCCTCAACTGATAACATGGTATTACGCATGTTATCCAGATGCTTTTTATCGAGCCCGGTGTCGATCAATTCATGCACACTGTCCTTTCCCAGGCGCCAGCCAACATGGATGATCATCGCTGCAACTGCAACCGCAGCTAATACATCGAGATAGTCGATGCCTATCATCGTGCCGCCAATTCCGATGAAAACTACCACCGAAGATAATGCATCAGAACGACTATGCCAGGCATTAGCTTTCAATAATTTAGACTGGATTCGGTGCGCAACACGCATGGTGAACTGGTAGATCCACTCCTTGGCAATAATCGAAAGCGACGCAACTGCAAGCGTGGCAAGGCTCGGAGCTACCAGAGTTTCCGCTGATAGCAGCCGGTTTACAGCGTTAAAAGCTATGCCCAGCCCGACTACTATCAGGGCAAGCCCCAATAGTACTGTCGCTATTGTCTGGATGCGCTCATGGCCGTAAGGATGCTCCTCGTCGGCTTCCTGGGTACCGTGCCTGGCCGCCCACACAACCAGTACGTCCGTGGCCAAATCTGACAGGGAGTGAACACCGTCGGCAACCAGCCCATGAGAGTGACCAAAAACACCAAAAATGATCTTCGCTATGCCGAGAACCAGGTCAATAACTGCACCGATAACGGTAACTCTTCTGATCTCCAGGTAACGCTGATTATTTTGTTTTTTTTGCATAATCGATTTAGATATGGATTATCC
>JBGUEB010000264.1:0-4710 GCA_041821565.1 Gammaproteobacteria bacterium
TGGGCCTGGCGCCGCAACTGGTCGAAGAAATTTTTGAAATCGTCGAGCGCCTGAATTCGAAAGAAGGCGTTACCTTTCTACTCGCCGAACAAAATACCAATATAGCGCTGCGTTACGCGGATCACGGCTACATTCTCGAAAATGGCCGCGTGGTGCTCGATGGCAGCGCCGCCGAGTTACGCGAAAACACCGATGTTAAGGAGTTTTACCTGGGGATTAGCGAAGGCGAACGCGTCAATTTTCGCAAAATCAAACACTACCGGCGACGTAAACGCTGGCTCACTTGATGAGTGACTTCTACGATAAGCTTGAAACACGCGAACCCGAACAACGCCAAAAAGCGTTACTAGAGGCAATTCGCACCCAGGTCGCGCACGTAAAAGCAAACACGGGCGCTTATAAGGAACTACTGGCTGGTATCGATGCTGAAGATTTAATCGACGCCGTATCTTATAGCAAGTTACCTTTAACTCGAAAATCCGAACTCATCGAATTACAAAACAATAACAGGCCTTTTGGCGGCTTAACCGCTGCCAGGCTAATACCGCACACACACATTTATGCTTCACCTGGTCCAATCTACGAACCCGGATATGCGCTAGCCGATTTCTGGCGCCTGGCACGCTCGCTTCACGCGACTGGAATTCGACCTGGTGACCTGGTGCACAATAGTTTTAGCTATCACCTTACCCCGGCCGGGATGATGCTCGAGAGTGGTGCCCTCGCGTTGGGCTGTACGGTCATTCCAGCGGGTGTCGGCCAAACCGAATTACAGGTCCAGACCATTGCCGACCTCAAACCGCAGGCTTATGTCGGTACACCGTCTTTTCTCAAAATCATTCTCGAAAAGGCTGATGAATTGAAGGCTGATGCCAGTTCGATTAGCAAGGCCCTGGTGGGCGGCGAAGCATTACCCCCACCTTTGCGCGATGGTCTCAGCGAACGCGGCATTCGCGTACAGCAATGTTACGCTACCGCAGATCTCGGCTTGATTGCCTACGAATCGAGTGCACAGGAAGGACTTATTATCGATGAAGGCGTATATCTTGAAATCCTGCGGCCTGGTAGCGGTGATCTGGTTGCGGATGGCGAAGTGGGTGAAGTCGTGGTTACGAGCCTGAACCCGGAATACCCGTTGATTCGGTTTGCAACCGGTGATCTGTCTGCAATCATGCCAGGTGTTAGTCCCTGTGGTCGCACCAATCGGCGTATAAAGGGCTGGATGGGGCGTGCCGATCAAACCGCCAAGGTACGCGGTATGTTCATCCATCCCGAGCAAGTCATCAAGGTCATCAAGCGTCACCCGGAAATTGCCAGGGCACGTCTGGTAATTGACTGGGTTGATGCGGCCGATGCAATTACCCTGCAGTGCGAAACTACTAGCGAGGATGAATCACTGGTTTCCGCGGTCGTCGAAAGCATCAGGGAAATATGCAAACTTCGCGGTGATGTCGAACTATTATCAGCCGACAGCCTGCCTAACGATGGTAAGGTGATCGACGATATTCGCGAGTACGATTGACGCTATCGTGCCGCAACGTAAGTTAAAAACGCAACGCTTCCTCGAAGGCGTCCACGTAATAGACTTGTCTCAATATATTCCGGGGCCCTTCGCCACACGACAACTCAGTGACCTGGGTGCCGACGTGATTAAAGTTGAGCCTCCGACGGGCGATCCGATGCGCCACTTTATGCATCATAGCGAGCCTGGGGATCAAGTTTCGCCCATTTATCGGCACCTTAACCGTGGCAAGCGCATCGTCAATCTAGATTTGAAGTCCGATAACGGAAAGCAGGTCTTGACCAGGTTAATCACCGATGCCGACATTCTGCTTGAATCATTCCGCCCGGGTGTGCTCGCACGACTCGGTTTCGATCGCGAGACCCTCGATGAAATTAATCCCAGACTGATACAGTGTTCCCTGTCCGGCTATGGTCAAAACGGCCCTTATCGATTACGCGCCGGCCACGATGTGAATTATTGCTCGCTAACATCCATGCAAATCCTGAATGGCACGGCCGATACACCAGTCATCGGTTTCCCCCCTTTGGCTGACCACGCCGGGGCGATGCAGGCCAGCATCGCCATGCTTGCCGCACTGTACGCACGAAATCAACACGATAGTGGCGCTTTTCTCGATATCAGCCTGTTCGAAACCAGCCTTTCGTGGCAATACTTGCCTTTACTGACCGACGGAGTAGAACGCGCGCAAAGCCTGCTCAATGGCGGCGCTGCCTGTTACAACATCTACCAGTGTGGGGATGGTAACTATTTCAGCCTCGGCGCTCTCGAAACACATTTCTGGAAAAACTTTTGCATCGCCCTGCAAAAGCCAGACTGGATTGAGCGCCAATATGAGACTATGCCGCAGCGTGCGCTTATTGCAGAAGTAAGCCAGCAAATCATCCTTCACCCCCTGGTTTACTGGCATGAATTGCTGGATTCGATCGATTGCTGCTACGCTCCGCTGATTGCAGCCGACGAACTTTCAAAAAACCCGCAAATCCAGGCGCGGAAATCGTTATCAAAGGCCGGTCCGAACTACCCGGGATGGATTAATGACGCGGTGATTGAGATCGATGATATGCTTGAAATCGAGCATGCCGAATCGCTAGCCTGGAAATAACGTGACTACCCGGATTCGAGCATGCGCCTCTATTTAAACTCCGGAGTGCGCTTCTCGAGAAATGCGTGGATACCCTCGCGACCATCTTCCGTGGCCGCACATTGCGAGACATAACGACCCTCGAGTTCCATCTGTGTTTCCAGGCTATTGTCGAAACTGGCAAGCAATAGTTTTTTCACGCAGGCGATCGACTGGGAAGCCATACCGGCTAGTTCAGCAGCAATTTGCGCACTCTTTTGCTCGAGCTCAGCGTCACTTACCACGCTCGTGATCAATCCCATTTCCAGCGCATCATGCGCGCTCAGGCTGTTGTTGGTCAGCATCAATTCCTGCGCCTTGCGCAGGCCAACCAGTCGCGGTAGAAAATAGCTCGAACTGCCATCCGGACACAGGCCCGCGCGCGTGTAGGCCATGGTAAAGCTCGCCGATTCACCCGCGAGCGCAATGTCGCCAGCCAACGCGAGACTGAAACCGGCTCCAGCTGCAATGCCATTCACCGCGACAACCAGGGCAGCGTCCATGCGTGAAAACGTCGAAATTGCACTGTGCAGGTTATCGGCGAGAGATTTTATGCCGAGGTCGATGTCGTCCCCCATACTGGCAAATTCCTTGAGATCACCACCGGCACAGAAAAAGCGGCCGCTGGCCGTTAACACCACGGCCTTGAGCTCGGGGTCGGTATCGCACAATCTAGCTGCCTGGTTTAACTCGTCTGCCATGCGCGAATTCATCCCGTTCGCCGCATCGGGCCGATTCAGGGTAATTTTCGCAATCGCCGCCTGCTTTTCAAAGATTATGGTTTCGAAGTCTTCCATCGGATTCCTGTCATGTTTTCGAGCTTATTTTAAATGCGGCCAGGGCGCTAGTCGATATTTTACTATACCTTCATATTACAGGGCACCCTGCTCTAGTACAGTATCTACAATAATTTCGATTAATTCAAAGTTGGACTCGGCGCTGACATCTTCTAAATAGACCGTACCTGGCCAGGGAAGCTCCCTCGCTTCATAACCATTTTTCGCGATAGTACTGGCAACCATTTTTATTGCTTCGACATACTCGCTAGTAGTAGTCCTGATCTCCTGCTTCGAGATATCCAGGTCAGCAATGCTGTTTCGGTCGACCTGGGTGGCACCAATGCCGATAAACAATGGAATGTTATATTTAATCGCTTGCTCTACGTAAAAGGAAACCGGAACTCTATCTTCGGCGAGACGAATCACGTAATCAGGGCAAATGCTATTTTTTAGTTCAAATAATTCGACCAGGCTCGGCTGCTCCGGAGAAGTTTTTCTGGAACTCCTGCGCCTCGATGTTGAAGTGCTTCCCTTGCTGGCCTGGGTCACATAGTCACCGCGATAATTGGCGTCATAAACACGGTTGCCCCAGGGATTGGCAGCGATTAGTCGTTGAGTTGACCGGATAGCCACATCTTTACAGTTTTTCGGACCGATAAAAAAAGGCGACCCAGAGGCGTCGCTAAGCTCAACCCAACCGTCGGGGTACTGGCTGAAAAAATGATCCATCCAGGGTTGCAGGACAGTGTCTGCCAGATGATCGAGGAATCGGTTAACAAACTCGGGATCATGCGTCAGCGCAGAAATTATATGTTCCTGCCCGTAGATATCAGCGGCAAGGCTATAGGGAGCGGTCAGATGTAAAACAGGACTCAATCCCGTTAAACGCTGGTAGCAGGTTAAAACCCCATCGAGCAGTTTGGGGATGCCTGCGTTCATATCAGGTGTAGCAATGTCTTGCCAGTTGTCGGCATTGGCCAGGGGTTTATCCGGATCAGTGCCAGGCGAGTATTGATCCGAGTAAATCATTGTCTGACCCAGGGCTTCCGCTGTAAATCCATAAACTGGCCAACTGATATATAGCTTGGGCATACCCAGTAGTTTTTGAGTCATTAATGATGTACGTACAAAACGCTCTGGGCCTTCTTTGTAAAATTCTGCCGATGTCAGGCCATACAACCGGTGCATTATGGTTAAAGTCATCAGATCTACCGGACCCGCGACATGGACCGCATCCTGTGGGGCCGGTTGCTTGAAAATTTCGTCGTACTGTCCCTTTATTGTGG
>JBGUEB010000265.1:0-4644 GCA_041821565.1 Gammaproteobacteria bacterium
CCTTGAAAAACGGGTCGAGCAGGTAGGGCCCTTTCAGGTAATCATCGACAAATACAACCCGTTTGGCGGGCGAAAATGTATCGTACAGGCAAAGAGGCGTTTCGTTCTGATGATAAGCGAAGGAGACTGAATAATCGAAATCTGCAACTGATTTGAGCGCAGTCACCAGGTTGCTGGGAAATTCCCCAGTGCCAATAAAATCAATACATTGCGACAACAGCGATATCCGGGCAGCACTACCCAGATCAATTTTTTTTATCCTTACCGGATTAGTCGCCATTACAATAATTTTCCCAGGGTATATATCGCATTTAGCGGTTATTATTAGATTTAATGATATATACCCCAAATAAGGCAAATAGTATACATTTGCTTGATTCACATGGTAGACTATTTGTCCGGCAAAATTCAAGAACAATTTACCAGGAGGGGGGGGAATGCACTTGTTGGGAGACCGAATTGCCCAATCAATCTAGTGATTCACGAGAGAATGATATTGAGTTTCGTGCAGTCACGAAGCGTTTCGATGATGTCGTCGCTGTCGACAATGTATCGCTTACTGTCGAACGCGGGGCTTTCTTCAGCTTTTTAGGCCCATCCGGTTGCGGTAAAACAACCTCACTCCGATTGATCGCCGGCTTTGATCAACCCAGCGCGGGTGACGTTTTTATTGGCGGCACTTCCGTCGTCGGTATCCCGCCCCATAAACGGCCAGTGAACATGGTTTTCCAGCAATACGCGCTATTCCCGCATATGAATGTTGCTGAAAATATCGGCTATGGCCTGCGTCAGCGAAACCCAAAGCCAGACAAAAAGGAAATAATCAAAAGAGTCGATGAAACCCTGGAAATGGTTCGACTGAGCGGCTACGGCAAGCGCAGAGCCTGGGAGTTATCCGGTGGACAACAGCAAAGAGTAGCCCTCGCCCGTGCTCTCATCAATCATCCAACCTGCCTGTTGCTCGATGAACCCCTGGCGGCACTGGACCGCAAGCTTCGCCGGGAAATGCAGATTGAACTGCAAACCCTGCAACGCGAAGTTGGTATTACTTTCATACTGGTCACGCATGACCAGGAAGAAGCACTGTCAATGAGTGACCGCATCTGCATCATGCGAGAAGGGCAAATTATCCAGTCCGGGAGCCCACGTGAATTGTACGATGAGCCGGTTAACAAATATGTGGCAGATTTTGTTGGCAAGACAAATTTTTTTAGCGGCGAGGTGGCCGACGTCAGTGCTTCAAGCGTTACGGTTAAATCCGAGTCTGGACAGGTTCTGATTGGCGCCCAACCGAAAGGGGCACCAACCTTGACTAAAGGGAGCAAGGCCAGTGTAGCCGTTCGTCCTGAAATGATATCTATCAGGGCCGCAGAAGATACTAACGATAGTAACAACATCGCCATACAAGGACGGGTGAAGAACAGGATATTTCTGGGTGAACACTCCGAATACCTGATAGCAACAAAAGGATACGGTGAGGTAATGGTGTTATCTCCAAAATCCATTGAGAGCATCAATAAAAGTTTTGCACCAGGTGACAATGTTTCGATAAGTTGGAGACCTGAAGCAGTTCTTGTACTTGGGGATACCTGAGGCTGTACTGTAATTCCGTCAGTGCCAGCCTTTATTAACATAACGGATCGATTTTAACGAGGGCATAAAAATGAGTAACAGTAATGATGACAACAAACCAATAAGTGCAAAGCAATTCATGAAGGAGTTTCGGCGCTATGAGAAAGGTTCGGTAACGCGCCGGCATTTCCTGGGAGTAACCGGCCTGGGTACAGCGATGGTAACTATGGGAGCCGCAATACCATCGCTATGGTCAGGCCAGGTCCACGCTGCAAGTGACCTTGGTGATCGGTTAATATTTTCGACCTGGCCGAATTACCACAACCAGGCAATTTTAGATAGGTTTACGGAAAAAACCGGCGTCAATCTTCAGGTCAACGCTTTTGGATCAAATGAGGAAATGCTGGCCAAGTTGCAGGCAGGTGGAACCGGGTGGGATGTATTTGTTCCTACCAACTACACCATCTCCAATTATGTAGCGCTTGACCTGATTCAGGAACTGGATTTGTCCAGGTTGCCGAATTATGATGCATCAGCCAATAATCCGAAATTCGCCGGCCCGGCGACGGTTAACGGCAAGGTGTACTGTGTGCCGAAGAACTGGGGAACGACGGGATTTATCGTCAACACCAAGAAAATCAAGAGCGGCCCCAAGTCCTGGAAAGACTTCTTTGACGTGACCATGGGCGCTGGATCCGGGCATACAATCCTGCATGATTACCAGCTGACCACCATCGGCGGGGCTTTGTGCGCACTGGGTTACTCATTCAATTCCATCGACGCCAAAGAACTGGGCGAGGCTGAAGCATTGTTGATCGAGTCCAAACCTCATCTGTTTGCCATCACGTCCGATTACCAACCGGGTATGCGCAGCGGCGACGCATGGATGTCGATCTGCTGGAACGGCGATGGCACACAGCTTAAAAATGACCTGCCGGAAATGGATTATGTGATCGCTACCGATGGTGGCGAGATTTGGACTGACTTCTACGCCATTCCCAAGGATGCGCCGCACCTGAACGCTGCTTATGCCTTCATCAACTATATGCAGGATCCTACTGTACAGGCTCTTGAAGCCTGGATTCATGGCTATGCGCCGACAGATTCCCGTGCGATTGCATTGCAGCCTGATTCGCTGGGCACTGATCCCATTCTGCATCCCGCAGAAAATCTGATGAACGGCCTCGAGTTTGGTGCGGCACAGACACTGACAGACCCGATCCGGGCCGAAGTGATGGCTCGCTTCAAGTCGGCCTGACCTCGGCTTGAGTAATGGATGACGATGAGTGGGGTTAGTAAATCGAACAGCTGGCTAACTGCAGTCCTGTTGGCTCCCACTTCATTGTGGTTCCTGTTCATGTTGATCCTGCCTCTCATCGTTATCCTGGTTTTTAGTTTTGGCGAGCGGGCTGCCGTCGGGGGATACGGCGGGGGTTTTACCTTTGAACATTATCTGAATCTGCCCGCGCGCCTGAAGGCATTCCAGAACACCATGACTTTTGCCCCGTTCGGGACCCTGTTGTGCCTGATCGTGGCGTATCCACTGGCCTACTACCTGGCGCTAAAAGTGGATCGGCGATACAAGCTAATACTGCTTGTACTGGTGATCGTGCCGTTCTGGACCAGTCTGTTGATCCGGACATACGCCTGGATTTACCTGCTGGGCGGTCGTGGTATCCCGTCATTGCTGGAGCTTATCGGATTTGAAGGGGTACGCCTGATCAACACCCCCGGCGCCGTGCTGATCGGTATTGTTTACGGCTATCTGCCGTTGATGGTGTTCCCCATATTTGTCTCCCTGGAAAAACTTGACAAGAGTCTGCTCGAAGCATCCAGTGATCTTGGCGGCTCCCCATATAAAACTTTTATGCAAATCACCCTGCCGCTGTCGATGCCGGGAATAGCAACAGGCTGCATGTTGGTGTTTATCCTGTTGATGGGAGAATTTTTGATACCGGCCTTCCTCGGAGGTGGAAAAGTATTCTTCATCGGCAACGCGCTGGTCGATTTGTTTCTGCAATCGCGCAATTGGCCTTTCGGTTCGGCAATCTCGGTTACCTTGGTTGTGATCATGTTGATTACGGTCAGCTTATATATGCGAATGACCCTGGGTGGCAAAACCGGTCGCGATGAGTCCCTGATGTAAAGGGGCATAAATAACTATGCGAATTTACGCCATTGCCGTTTACCTGTTTCTCTATGTACCCATAGGGATCATTGTGCTGTTTAGCTTTAATGCCGGGCGCCATGCGAGCGAGCTTCGAGGCCTGTCTGTCCAATGGTATGGGAAAGCACTGTCAAATCCATTCGTCGGGGATGCCTTTTTCACCAGCCTGATTGTTGCCCTGTCGGTCGCTATTTTATCCAGTCTGATGGGTACAGCGGCAGCACTTGCCTTGCAGCGCCTGAAAGGAACCCTGCGGGTACTGTTTGATGGATTGATCTTCATATCTGTCATGATACCTGGAATCGTGATTGGAATTGCCACACTGGTAGCACTGGTCACGGTATTTGACTTCCTCAACCCTTTACTGGCATCCGTATGGCCCGAAGGCGTTAAGCCACCGAAACTTCATATGGGCTATGCCTCGGTGATAGCGGCGCACACACTATTCACCATGTCTCTCGTGATCATACTGGTTCGTGCCCGCATCGCCGGCATGGACCGTGCTTTGATTGAAGCCTCAATGGATTTATATGCAACTCCCTGGCGTACGTTTTATCAGGTTACGCTACCACAAATTTACCCGTCCATTCTGGCCGGATTCCTGCTCAGTTTTACTTTCAGCTTTGACGATTTCATTATTTCTTTTTTTGTTGCCGGAGCTAATACCACCCTACCTATTTATATTTTCGCATCTATTCGCAGGGGAATCACACCAGAGGTGAATGCTATCGGCACGATGGTACTCGCGGTGTCTCTTTTGTTACTGATGACCGCGCAGTTCTTCCTGCAAGCACGTACCAACCGCTAGCCCGCATATTGCACAAAGGCTAGCTGAACAGGCATAGTTTGACCCCAGGGTTACAACTTTTCAGGGGTGGAATTTATTGTGGAAGGTTCACGACATT
>JBGUEB010000266.1:0-4594 GCA_041821565.1 Gammaproteobacteria bacterium
GTGATTACTATCGTTTTACCTTCTATGTCGAGCAGGCACATTGCGGTTGTGATCATGGTATCAGTGCCATGTATTATGACGATGCGGTCACAGCTGTCATTTTTCACTTTTTGGTGGATGATTTCGCGGTCCTCGTCATTTAATTCGAGGCTGTCTTTTTTCAGTATTGATTCGACTTCGAATTCAAAAGTCACATTCGCCTCTTCGAGTATCGTCGTTGCCATCGGTTCGCCAATGTGGAAATCGCTTTTGGCATCGTGATAAATCTTGTCGAAGGTGCCGCCGGTTGCGAGTATTTTTATTTTCATTTGAGCGATTCTCTCTAAAAGGGTTGTAAGCCGAACAGAAGTGCTATACCAGTGGCGGTTCGTCGCTATCGCCGCTGTCGGTTAATGGGTGATGTTCTTCCTGGTAGGCTTCTATATGATCCGACATTTTGTCGGCCGCTTCATACCTGGCAATGTTGAAAATCGCTTCACCTTCAAATACCAGTGGAAGGTTGGTCTTACCGATGATTATCCCGGAAACCGGGCTATGTAATTGTTCGCTGTTTTCTCCAAGGGGGTCGTTTATATAGGCAAGTAAGTCGCCTTCCTCGACCTGGGTACCGGTAGCCACCAGTGAGCGTAAAATTCCACTTTGATGTGCTCGCAGCCATTGGCTAGTATTCGCAATCAGGCAATTCACCGGACTGGTTTTGCGGCCCTTACGGCGCATATCGAGGTGTGACATTACTCCCAGCACGCCATTTAAACCCGCCCTGATAGCAAACTCATCGAAACGCAGGGCTTCGCCACCTTCGTACAACAGGACCGGGATATCATGTTCGCTGGCAGCCATGCGTAAAGTGCCTTCGAGTAGTTCGGAATTTAAAATCACCGGGACTCCAAATGCCCGTGCCATGCCTTCGGCGACTGGTGCAGCTGCTATTTTGGCTCGAATTTGTGGCAGGTTTTCACGATGCACGGCACCGGTGTGCAGATCGATCACGTGGGTACAATGCGGAATTATCTCGGTCATAATTATATTCGCGAGTCGAGACGCCAGTGAACCGGTTTCAGAGCCGGGAAAAGAGCGATTGAGATCGCGACGGTCGGGCAGGTAGCGTGATTTGGAGACAAATCCAAACACGTTCACCACCGGAATAGCGATCAAGGTGCCTTTTATCTTGTCGATTTGTTTATGCGCCAGCAGGCGCCGCACGATTTCCACGCCGTTGAGTTCGTCACCATGAAGTGCCGCACTGACCAACAAACAGGGTCCGGGCTGGCGGCCGTGCACCACGTGAATGGGCATGCTGGCACTGCTATGCGTATAAAAACTGGGTAAGGGAATATCGATCGACTGGCGAGACCCGGGTGAGATGCTAACCCCGGCGATTTCAATATTGCCACGCCTGCTGGCGGATTGTTTATCCCTTGCCACGGGTACTCGTTTTACCGGGTTTGCAACTCCTTTCAATGTAACCAATGATCATTCCGGCAACGTCTTTGCCAGTCGCGCCCTCGATCCCCTCCAGCCCCGGGCTCGAATTGACCTCCATAACTACCGGTCCATGGTTCGACCGCAGCAAATCCACACCGGCAACATTGAGTCCCATAATCCTCGCGGCACGAACTGCGGTTGAGCGTTCTTCGGGCGTAATCTTGATCAGACTCGAGGTACCGCCTCGATGTAAATTAGAGCGAAACTCACCTTTCGGCGCCTGTCTTTTCATCGCCGCGACGACCTTGCCATCGATAACGAAACAGCGGATATCAGACCCGCCGGCCTCCTTGATGAATTCCTGGATGAGGATGTCGGCCTTGACTCCCATAAAAGCCTCGATAACACTTTCAGCCGCCTTTTGTGTTTCAGCCAGGACCACGCCTATGCCCTGGGTTCCCTGTAATAACTTGACGACCAGCGGCGCACCGCCGACCATTTTTATCACGTCCTTGATATCATCCGGCTTGCTGGCGTAGCCGGTTAGTGGCATGCCGATGCCCTTGCGTGAGAGTAATTGCAATGAGCGTAACTTGTCACGTGATCGTGTGACGGCGACCGATTCATTCAGCGGTGCGACGCCCATCATTTCGAACTGGCGCAATACCGCGGTTCCGTAGGCGGTTACCGATGCGCCTATGCGGGGGATTACCGCATCGAATGCTTCCAGTTCTTCTCCCCGGTAGTGGATTGAAGGCTTGTGCGCGGCGACGTTCATGTAGGCGCGTAAGACATCGATGACCTTGACCTCGTGGCCGCGTTCTTCAGCTGCTTCAATAATGCGCCGGGAAGAATACAGTTTCCGGTTTCTCGACAACAGGGCGATTTTCATAGGTATAGCTCCGCTTACAACTGGTATAGTTTTCTGGCTTTCAATTTACCGTTCAAATAGGAAGCCCCTGGTTCGATAACCACTCGTGCCTCCATGGCACGACGACCTAACAGCATCCGAAAGCGCATATTATCACGGTTCGTCAGGGTGATTTCAATCGGCCAGTGCGTGTTCCCAATGACAATGCCGGTTTCGATTACATAGCGCATTTCCCGGTGGCCACCCGAATCACTGACCTGGCGAAAATCGATAAGCGGCGCGTGACATTCAACATCGAAATCATAATTTCTTTGAATTGGATGGATCATGAACTTCACCATATCGACGCTATCGAGCTGGTATTTCTCGGTGTAAAAAGCATGCAGTGCGGAAGTTCTGGCGCCCGTATCGACTTTAACCTTGATTGCGGGCAGGCCGAGATCGGGCAATGCAGCCCATTCGCGCCAGCCGAGTCTCAGTATTCGATTGTTGTCGGTCATTTAGAGAGTATTGACGCTGCGATTGATTAAGTTGCGAATCATATCGTCGCAATGCTGCATTTGCTGCCTGGTTACGAATTCATCGGGTTTGTGGGCCTGATCAATACTACCCGGACCACAGACAACACAGTTGATACCGAGATGCTGGTCAAACAGGCCGGCCTCGGTGCCAAAACTGACATTGTCACCTATCTCATCGACCGGGTTGATAGTCCTCGTGTACTCGATAACATTCGAGCCGGCATCGGTATTTAATCCCGGATAATTCGATATCGGTTTGAACCGGATATCACTTTGTTCAAATCTCGATTGCATTTCGACGCGCAAAACATCGGTCGCATAGTGTTTGATCTCATGAACTAAATCATCGAGTTTATCTTGCGGTAAATTGCGTATTTCGAATTCAAACACGCATTGTTTGGGCACAATGTTAAGCGCCGTGCCACCATTGATGTTGCCAACATGGAAGGTGGAGTGGGGCACGGAATAACCATTGTCGAGCATCTGTCGTTGCTGGACTAATTTATTCATGTTGCGAATAAATGAAATTAACTCGGCTGCATATTCGACCGCGTTGACGCCGTTAGTGATATAGGCTGAATGACAGGATGAACCGGTAAACTCGACCCGAAACGCCGCCTTACCCTTGTGACCTATAACCATTTGCATATTGGTAGGTTCACCGATGAGCCCGATACGGGGTTTCACCTCAAGTCCGTGCATAACAGAAATTAGTTTTTTTACGCCGACACAGCCGATCTCTTCATCGTAGGAAAAAGCCAGATGCACCGGTGTCTGCAATGTTAGCGCAGCCATTTGCGGTACGCCGGCCAGCACAGAGGCAATAAAACCCTTCATATCGCAGCTACCGCGCCCGTAATATGAATGATCGTCGGATTTAAGCGCGTAGGGATCGCTGTTCCAGTTTTGTCCGCTGGTTGGCACGACGTCAGTGTGACCCGACAGCATTACGCCGCCAATATCGTCTGGCCCAATGGTGGCGTAAAGATTGGCGCAGGTCTGGTCATCATTGTGTACGAGCCGGGATTTTATTGAATAGTCGTCAAGATAGTTGCGCACAAAATCGATTAGTTCGAGATTTGATGTTGTGCTCGTCGTATCAAAGCCGATCAGGCGGGCAAGAATATCTTCGCTATTTAACTGTGCCATTAAAGGTCCCCGGCAACGCCGTAAGAGGGTGCGTCGCCGGGTTTCAGCGCGCGTGTAACATAGTCGTCGATCTGTGGTTCGTATATGGCCCATCCGGTGTACATCTTCGCGATTGGATCATCGTCCCAGTCGATACGTAATTCAGCCACGGGCCATGTGTATTCTGCGCTTATCAATAATCCTGCGGAATGAAGCGGACCAGCTTCTCCGCCCGCCTCAACACCGGCATTGAGTGCGTCGAGTATCCTTTTACCAAAATTGCCGCCGGAGTTTTCAAACTGTTTTATCATTGCCGCTGGCACGGCTTCACTATCGAGCAAATTGCCTGCCGCCACACAATGCCTGCCTTGTGCAGAAGAAAAACAACCGAGTACCTTGTCGCCGCTAAATAATCCGCTATTGCCCCCGGCTCCGATTAAAGCAAGCTGCCGATACTGGGCATAGGGCGTGCTTTGCACGGTGGCTTTGACCGCGTCTTCGACTTCAACCCCATCGGCAAGCAAGGATAACATTCGCTGTCCCAGGCGCGGGTCGGTAATATTCTGACTTAACGCGATTCCCACTCCCGCACGCCAGTGCAGGCATCTACTACTGACACTGATGCTAGAAGACGAAATGGCTGCCCCGA
>JBGUEB010000267.1:0-4587 GCA_041821565.1 Gammaproteobacteria bacterium
GCATCTAAAGCCTCCTCATAGCGTTCCATTTCCTGATAGGCCAGGCCCTTATACAAAATATAGTAGAAGGGATAGAAGGGATTCAAACGCATTGCCTTATCGACCAACGAAATCACTTGCTCGGGTTCACCACGAACAATCAGTGCGCCCGCGAGGTTAGCGTAGGCATCAGCATTGCCGGGTTCAATCATGATCCATCGTCGAGCGACTGCAACCGCCTCATCGTATTGCCTCCTGAAAAGTTGAACATTCCCCAGTGCCTCGCAAACAATGGGCAATGACGGTCCCAGATCATTAGCCTTAAGTGCCAGGTTATAAGCGCTTTCCAGCTCGTCTTGTGACCCCTGAAACCATTCATGCAAGCAGGTCATGGCCAGTCCCGCATAGGCTGCCGCATAATTTGGGTCGAGTTCTATCGCCTGCTTGTAAAGGCGGCTCGCATTGAGATTGCCGTCCTTCGAAAACAAGCGAAACTGTTCGCGACCGCGCAGAACACAATCGTAGGCTTCTGGATTGTCGGTTTCCATTCGCGCTGGCCGGTCATTGGCGTCGGTAACCAGGTTAACTTCAAGGGCGCCCACAATTTTTTCCGTGACATCGTCCTGTACCGCGAATATATCAGCCAGCCCGCGGTCATAGCGCTCCGCCCAAAGATGTCCACCCGAAATCCCGTCGATCAGTTGCGCTGTAATCCTCACTTGCTGGCCGGCTTTGCGTACGCTCCCCTCCAGCATGTAGCGCACACCCAAATCTCGACAGACTTCCTGGGCTTTGGTCGCCCTTCCCTTGTACGTGAATGTGGAAGTACGCGAGATCACCATTAATCCGGATATCTTCGAGAGTTCTGTAATGATGTCCTCGGTAATGCCATCGGCAAAGTATTCCTGTTCAGGATCGGCACTCATATTCTGAAACGGTAAAATCGCGATTGAGGGCTTTTCCGGTAACTCCCTCGCTGGTTCTGCTGATGACAGAGTCGCGGTTACCTCCGGTGCCGGCAAGGTTTGGCCCTCTTGCAGGCTGGCGCTAAAGGCTCTTACCGGTTGATCGAAACCCTTCAGCATCTGTTCACCCAGACTCTCAAAATTGAATGGCATTCGCGTTGGAACTGTCTCTGCTACCGATCCCTGCACGACTACGCCACCAGTGTCGGCTAACTGTTCCAGCCGTTGCGCCAATACAACTCCTGCTCCCGTTACAGTATTGTCAGCAATAACCACTTCGCCCAGACTAATTCCAATTCGGAGTTGTGGTCGAAGATCGTCTTCGAGCGCGTTATTTGCTTCCTCGTTTAGAGCTTGAAACGCAATCGCAGCGGGGACTGCGTCGGATGCTCGATTGAACTCAGCTACGAGGGCGTCGCCGCGTAGCTCGTGAGTTATCCCGCCATAAGAGCTGATGGTTTCTGAAAATTGATGGAATGCAGTTTGAATGCGCTGGTGTGCAAGCATTTCATTCTGCTGGACTAGCGAGGTTGATCCGACCACATCGGCATGGAGGATAACAGCAAGCTTTCGCGATAGATGGTCCTTTTCCATGGATGGCCCAAATTGTCTTTAGCGATGGATTCTATCATAGAGCCAAATCAGTAATTTGGTCTTTAGTTGTTAAGTACGAGGGTCCGCTGTTGGCCTATTCTGTTGAAAAACTCCTATTTTGGTGATCGAGAAAAAATCTCCGCCACTGTGACGAGTTTTGTCCATTTTGATACCGGGGGATATATAAAATATCTAAACTCTCGGTACAGACCATCTCATCACCACCTGGATAAGTATTAATTAGCTTCTTTGGAGAAAATCGAATTCAGCGAATATTTGGCCTTATTAATTTTTCGAGTTTTTCAACAGAATAGACCCAAAGGAGACCCTCAACGAACTGAGGTGGGAGGCAATCTTCGGCCAGGAGCGGACCCCAGGCAACTAAGTGATAAAATATTATCAAGCCAAGAACTTTTAATCCTACTTTAGTCTTTATGAATACCAACACTGGAGGACCGTCACGATGAACATCCATGAGTCCAAGGTTCAGAACGTCAGACCAGACCGCGAGGTCATGACACGACAGCGTCTGCCCTATTTTATTGGCATCTCAGGACAGACTGTCCATGCCACGGGACTGTCCATGCACCTGGTTATCATTCCGCCAGGCGGACGGTCCGAACCGCATATCCACGTCGGCTACGAGACCGGTATCTACGTCTTGGAGGGAACCGTATGTACGCGGTGGGGGCCGGCGCTCGAGCACGAAGTGGTTAGCCAACCAGGCGATTTCCTTTTCGTCCCGCCGGGTGTTCCTCACGAAGCAATTAATCTCAGTGAAACCGAACCCGCGCGCGCCATCGTCGCTCGAAATGATCCAGCTGAGCAAGACAAAGTTCTACCGTTCACTTCGGGTCATGGTGTCGCCAGTGACGCCTAATCCTTTGCTCCCCGACCTCGGCTGTTGAAATAATAGATGTGTGAGTCTGTTTTCTCCAAAGGAGAGGCTCGTAAAACCCTGGTGGGTGGCGATCTACGGCCAGCAGCCAGCATTCAGACTTTACTCCGTCGGTTAAGCCTATAGACCCTTCCTGTGTTAGCTCTTGTTTCCTGGCTAAGACGAATCTCCAGGGCCATTTCCGGGGGGCATTCCAGAATGACGTCGATGTCCCCAGGCACGCAGCCTGCGCCAGCCCGCTACCAATGCAACCAGTACCAGTGGTGCCGTCCAGAATATTAAAGGGTCGTAGAAATATTCAGCAAGTTTTTCCAGCATGACGCCTCTCAGGTCTCGAGCCTGTGCCAGAAAAGCGGGAAAAAAGCACCCACCTGGCGCTGGTAGCGGCGATAATCATCTTCGAATATCTTGATCATGCGCCGTTCCTCGAAATAACCACCGATCACCATATAGGCGGTATACATGGCGGTGTAGACGATATTGTTCAGTGATGGCCCGCTGGTCAGCAAGAATAAAAGCCCAGCGACCAGCATCGGGTGTCGTACCCAGCCGTATACTCCCGTGATTTCAAGGCGGTCGGTCCCGAATAGTTTAATATCCGACCTCGGCGGAACCCTGCCGAGAATACTCAGTATTCCCCGGTATGCCTGCTTTAATCCCAGAAACTCCAGGTAGTTGCTCTGCATAAAAGCGGTGTAGAGAAGAGCGATTGAACCTAAATGCAGGACAATGGTGATTTGCCACAGCCAATCCGGATAGGTGACCAACCAGACGTCGTATTCGATGTTTCGCGCCCAATGTAAACTCGCGACACCATAGTAGAGCGCCCAGTAACTCAGGCCGCAATAGACCAATCGCCAAAAGTGATCGACGAAAAACGAATTTGTCCAGCGCGCCAGCGCCTGCTTGAACGGTTCCTGGGCACCGATCGAGTGAAGCAGGCCGAATACGGCAAACGCGATTATCGATGCTCCGTAATCGTCAAATACGGATGAATCCATCATCAGTGGCCTTATCTACTGGTGTTTAATTGCTCTCGTAAGCCGTAATGGCGGCCTTCAGGTCATCGAACTCTTCGCAGCCGAAGGTGCAGATATCCTCGAGTTTATTGAGGCGTTCCTTGGCTTTTGCCAGGTCGTCGGTTTGCAAGTAAAGCTCACCCAGATATTCGTTGGCGCCGCGATGTTTCGGGTCAATGGCCAATGCCCTCTGATAGGAACTCAGGGCCAGGTCAAACTTCTTCAGTTTTCGGTTGCTGAAGCCGAGGTAGTTCCAGGCGTCGGCATCCGTTGGGTTGGTGGCAACAACTTTATTAAACAATTTTACCGCCTTTTTGTAATTGGCGGACTTAACAGCCTTTACGCCCTGATCGTAATAGCTGTCCTTGGGTTGAGTGGACGAGCTGGAGGAGCCCGCAGCCATTGCCGTGGATGCCAAAACGAAGCTCATTACGACAGCCATTACATACTTAATCAACATCGTATCTCTCCTGGGGTCGCGATTGTCGACGGTAGGTTCGAACTGTCGCGATCCCCATTAGTCATTAGCCTCAATTATGTCACCATTGATGCCAAATTAGTAATCGGAATTTTGCTGGTTTCAGTCGTGCTTTGTGGTGCGAAGTCCCGTAACGGACGCCCCATAAATTGCTGATCGATAAAGAAATATAAATCAGTCAGCAATCTGAGAGTCTCTACATACGATTGGCACGTTATGATCATAAGTAGGCGGGTGAGGACATGATTTGTGGATCGAACGCATTACCAACATCGGTGTCGGTCAGTTCAGTCATACCTCAGGGGGTAAAAGCCGGAGAACCACCGCCACAGGCGTAAAGCCAGATAGACAAATTGGTGAGTAAGATAGATTTAGTAATTACTCGAAAAGGTCGCATGGTATTTCTTCTGATACTGTGATCGGAAAATTAACCAGCACGAATGCAACACTTATGAAGGATATGCATAAGTGCTTACTTGATACTTATACTCCAGTTGTTAATCTATTCTATTGATGTAGATCAATTTCATTAGGATAAAAGGGGCACTTATTGAATAGATACCAACGGCTGCTATGTGCCTATTCTGTTGAAAAACTCCAAATTTTCCGACCGGACAAAACCATTTGCGTTTTAAGCTTCTTATCGAGCTTAAC
>JBGUEB010000268.1:0-4537 GCA_041821565.1 Gammaproteobacteria bacterium
CAATAACACCGCCCGTAAACGCTGGCAGGCGGCCTCTTCAAGTGCCTTGTATACCGGGATACCTTTATCGCGAATTTGTTGATAGAAAATTACCAGAATGATCGAGTCGTTGACGACTATTCCGGAAAGACCAAAAAAGCCAAACATCGATAAAATCGTCATATTCATATCCATTATCCAGTGACCGAGAACCGCGCCGGTTAAACCAAGCGGAATCGTCAGCATCACCAGAATGGGCCAACCGTAGGATGAAAAAACCCAGGCCAATACCAGGTACATCAATAGCAGCGCTATCATCGCGCCGATTTTCATATCGGTAAATGTCTCGCGCTGGCTCGCCGAACGCCCCTCGATACTATAGTGGATACCGTATTGGCTAGACAATAAAGGCAGGGTTACGGTACGCAAGTCGTTGGCGATTTCAGCGGTATTATTGACCGCCGGATCGACATCGGCTGTAACATCGACCGACAGATTGCCGTTGAAATGACGAAGCGACTCGAAGCCCTGGTTCGAGGACCATATAGCGACACTCTCCAGGGGTACAAATTTTCCATTTGGTAGTTGGATGGGGAGTTGAAAAAGGCTCCTTATGCTACGTTTCTCGGTATCAGGCAATTGCAGGCGCACCTCAACTTCGTCGGCGCCCTCCTGGAAACGTTGTAAAATTATTCCATCATAGGCGGCACGAAGCTGTTGGCCCAGGTCATTGATCGAGAGTCCGAGTGCTTCACCTGCCGGGCTCAGGCTATAAATCAATTGCTCACGCCCATATGGCAAATCATCATCGATGGCGCTAACACCGGGAATTCCGGAAAGTGCTTCGGCGAGATCGAGTGCGGCGGTTTTCAACTGGTGTGGTGTTGACCCGGTCAGGCGTATATTCAGGTCACGCCGCGATGGACCAACCTGGCGTGAGGTTATTTTGAAGCTGTCGATACCCGAGGGCAGATCGATACGCTCGCGCCAGTTTTTAATAAAGTCGCGGTTTTCGGTTTCGCGTTTTTCAGAACTTAGCAGTTCTACGTAGAGGGAGCCATTACGTAGGCCGGTTATCGCTCGTCCCCGGCCGGAACTGGAAGAGTGCATCGTGTAATAGGTGGATACGATTTCTTCATCATAGGAACCTATTGTATTTTGTAACTCTCGTTCAACCTGTAGCAGGAATTCGTCGACAACTTTCTCGGAGGTTCCGGCCACAAATCGTACATTTGCATAAACCGTTGTTGACTCGGGTGAAGGGAAAAACTGCCAGCCGGTCTTCCCGCCGACAAATAAACCGGCGGCTAACAACAGAAACCCAATCGCACAGGCAATCGTGCTCCAGCGAAATTCGATTGCCAGGCGTACCAGGGGTCTGAACAGCCGATTCCGAAAATTTTCAAAGCGATGATTCAGAAATTTTCTAACGCGTGATGGCGGTTTATGGTGCGCGTGTACAAAAGCATGGCGCAGATGCCCAGGTAAGATCAGGAAGCTCTCGATCAAAGAGGCAATGATGACGCAGACGATGACCATCGGAATCGCAATCATTATATTGCCCATATGCCCACCGATCAGCATCAAAGGCAGGAACGCTGCTATTGTTGTCAGGGATGAAGCCATCACCGGTGCCAGCATGCGTCGCGCGCCACCCTCCGAGGCCATCAACGGATCCTCGCCCATATCATAGTGTGCCTGCGCGTCCTCACCGACGACAATCGCATCGTCGACGATAATGCCAAGCGCCATGATCAGGGCGAACAGACTAATCATGTTAATACTGCCGCCGATCAGATACAGCACTGCCAGTGTTGCCATGAATGAAACAGGAATGCCGACAGCAACCCAGAAAGCAACGCGAGTTGATAAAAACAGATACAGAATGAGCAGGACCAGTACCAGGCCACCAGCGCCATTTTTCAGCAACAGCAAGATGCGATCCTTGATTAACTCCCAGCGTTCGTTGAATAGCTGGATTTTTATCGTTGGTGGCAGGGTGGGTAGTGTTTCGTCTAACCACTGCTGCAATATCTCTGCAGATTCAAGTGAATCACCCTTCTCGTTGCGACGTAATACCAAAACTACCGCAGCGCGATCGCCTACAGTTATTGACGGTGTGCCCGACCTGATCTTACGTTCAATTGTGGCGATATCACCGAGATTGATGCGTTTATCCTGTTCGCTTATAACGCTCAGACCCTCGAACTGGAGAGGTGACCTACGTTGGTTTTTACTGCGTATTTCGCGCGCTCCATCGTCTTCCCCCATTAAACCTGCCGGCAGGTCCTGGCTTGCATTGTCAATGCGTCGAGCGAGTTCGTCGAGTCCCATACCCAGGCGCTGTATTTGTTCAGCCGCGACCGAAATTTGAACCGTATCCTGGGGTAATCCCCTGATTTCCACCTTGTCTATGCCACGCGCCAGTAACTCTCGTTCGAATTGACGTGCGATAATGCGCAATTCCTCCAGCCGCTCAGGTCCGGTGACCAGTAGTCGGGCCACCGACTCGTAGCGCACGGCCTGAGTGACTTTCACTTTTTCTACCTCGTCGGGCAAACTGGTAAAGTCGTCGACCTGCTTTTTCACATTATCGAGCGCAAGCACCATATTGGTACCTTCATGAAATTGCAGCGAAATACCGGAAGCGCCCTGCGCTGATGACGAACTCATTTCCTTGAGCGCATCGACACTGCGCAATCGTTGTTCAAATGGAATGGTGATACCGGTTTCGATGTCCTCGGCGCTGGCACCACTCCAGACCGCAGAAACCGTGATATTGTCCAGGTCGAAATTCGGAAAGAACTGTATATTCAGTTTTTCAAGGGCGATAACACCAGCCAGAATCATCATCACCATTAGCAGATTGGCCGCGACCCGATGTTTGGCAAAAAGGCCTATGATGTCGTTGCGATGTTCCATTAGCCTCCACCCTTGACCTTGAGGCCGCTGACCGCGTTTGGCAGGTGGGTGACGACTATCTCGTCACCATTTTTAATCTGCGAGCTTTTCACCAGCAGTAACGAGGTTCCATCGGCATCTATGTACTGGCCAAGCGATTCGACGTCCACGCCCTGTAATCGATCATCATTAAGCAAATAAAGTCTGGAGTTGCCGTAAATTGCCTGGTAAGGAACTGCGACCACGTCATCCTCGGCGGGTAACTTGAAACTCAGCGGTAGCAGTCCTCCAGGGCGTAACTGCTGTGCAGCATCCCCGGCGTGAAAAAAGGCATCGATGCCAGAAGGTTCCGCTTCACCAGCCAGCCGTTTAAGCTCGAGTAAGTGGATGCTATCGGCTATTTCAATGCTGGCCTGCTGCGAGACCTCCTGTGTCAGTGTCTGCTGAATCCGAGCGATATATTGCGCGGGAATGTGCGCACGGATTTCCAGGCTGTCGATTGGGTACAGAGCGACAAGAATCTGCCCGGTTGCTACCCGGTCTCCAACAGAAACTGGAGCCGAACTGATCACCGCATCGAATGGAGCCAATACGGTGCTGCGTTCGACCATGAGTCGGGCCTGTTTCAGATAGGCCTGATTCTGATCGCGCCTGGCCATCAGTTTGCCCATTTGTGCTGAATAACTTTCTACCTCCAGTTCACGCGCATAAACCACTAACTGCTGGCGACCGCGGGCACTACGGGCGACACTGAGGATAGTATCCGCAGTCAGGTTCTGTGCCTTTAGCTTAACAAGGCGTTGCACTTCCTCGTTGGCTAGTTGTAAAAGCTCGAGTTCGGTTTCGAGCGCCTTCAGGTTTGACTGGTGTCGAATTTTCAGTTCGCCAATCTGATTTTCAATATCTTTCAGATCTGACTCAGCCTGCACCAGAACCGACTCAAAGTCTCGATTGTCCATTTTTACCAGTGTTTGACCGGCTGTTACCCGGGTCCCGCTTTGCACCAGTACTTCACTGATGATACCGGCACCGGGAGCCGCTGCCTGCAGCATCTCGGGAGATTCGACGCGGCCATAAAGTCCCAGCACGGGTGAGAGACTCTGTTTTTCGACTGAAACAACCTCAACCTGCCAGACTTTCTCCTTGAGCTCTGGTTTTGATCTTTCAGGTTTGCCCGCCTTTAAATGCTGGAATATCCCGATCGCAATTGCGATGATCAGGACGGGCAAGATGATTTTAATGATTGAGCGGAAACGCATGGTTGGTTATTGTCGCAGATTCGGTGCAGCAAACTAATGTTTTAATGTTTTCTGGGTATAGCGTCAAGCATCTAATAGTAGATGGCCGCTAAAGGTGAAAGTTCCTACGACTGAAGTGAGTAGAAATTACTCAGTTGCAGTCGTTCATTGAAGCTGAAGGGATACCGGCAATAAGCACCGGTGATTGCCCTTAGCCAACGACTGGTATCCGGGTTAAAGACTCAGGAACTGGGTTCAAAACGACTTTGCTCGACATTCTTCTTTGTTGATTGGGGGTCAAATATCTGCCCGTTCATGGCGATATAGACCCCGGGAGTGAGTAGCTGAACCGCTGTTGTAGCCACGCCTATATTGTAGGATGAATCGGTGTAACGCATGCGCGCCGGTTGCATTGCGCC
>JBGUEB010000269.1:0-4530 GCA_041821565.1 Gammaproteobacteria bacterium
AGAGTTATTGATAATGGCGGCACTTCCTTGTACCGCCGAAACTCTGCCTTTTGCAGAGTTTCCTTAATAGCGATATTTGCTGAGGGTACTATTGATCATGAAAAACGGCTTTGTATCTCTGGTTGGCGCAGGTCCGGGTGACCCCGATCTTTTAACCGTGAAGGCGCTGCGCCTGATTAAACAGGCAGGTGTCGTGGTCTACGATCGACTGGTATCGGCTGAAATTATGAAACTTGTGCCGACCGGGGTTAGCTGTATTTCGGTTGGTAAATCAGCGGGACAACATTGTCTTCCCCAGCACGAAATTAATAAGCTGCTGGTTTCCCTGGCCAAATCCGGGCGACGCGTGGTACGTTTAAAAGGTGGAGATCCCTATTTATTTGGTCGTGGCGGTGAAGAAGCGCTGGTTCTAAAGCAGTATGATATTCCCTTTGAAGTTGTTCCAGGCGTGACTGCCGCCGCCGGATGCAGTGCCTATACTGGTATCCCGCTGACCCAGCGCGGTATGAACCATGGCGTGCGATTTCTGACCGGGCATTTGCACAACGATGATGAACTGGGTATCGATTGGTCCAAGATAGCCGATCCTGATTGTACCCTGGTGATTTATATGGGCCTGGGCAGTCTGCAGCGTATTAGCGATGAACTGGTTAATGCCGGGCTGGCCGCTTCAACACCGACCGCAGCGGTCCACAATGGCACAACAATGAGCCAGCAAAAAGTCATTTCAACCCTGTCTGATATACCCGCAGCGGTGGAGCGAGCTGGCTTAAAGTCGCCGGTTATTATTATTGTCGGTGAGGTAGTATCGCTTAGCGATGAGCTGGACTGGTTCCAGTCCGGAGACAATATGCAACTGCTAAGCGAGGAAGATATTGAACATAATTCGTTCGATTTGGCTCGCGCTTAGCCTGACTCTGTCGGTTCCGCTACTGGCAGACAACCCGATTTCAGATAACCGCAAGCAAGTGTTACTCGATCTGCTCGTACAGGACTGTGGCTCCTGTCATGGTTTGAGGATGAAAGGCGGTCTGGGCCCGGCTTTACTGCCATCGGCATTAATCGGTAAACCTGCTGAATTTATTACCGCAACCATACTCAATGGCCGACCAGGGACAGCGATGCCGGCCTGGAGACCCCTGTTAACTCCCGCCGAGGCGGAGTGGATGACCATGGTTTTGCTGGAAGGAAAACTGCCATGATTGGCCGATGTTACTTATTTGTTGTCTTCCTGTCGATCGGGGTCGTCGTTCATGCCCGCGGTACTGGAGATATGGGTGTGGTCATAGAAAGGGCCAACAGCAGCGTGCAAATTGTTGAAACCAGCGGTAATAGCAGTGTGGCGCGTGTTACTGGTCTGGGTGATTTATCGCATGCCTCCGTGGTCTATTCACGCGATGCGCGTTTTGCCTACGTATTCGGCCGTGATGGAGGCCTGAGTAAAGTCGATATCCTGGCCGGAGAAATAGTTAATCGGAAGCTGCAGTCCGGCAATAGCATTGGTGGTGCGATATCCCAGGATGGTCGGCTGGTCGCCGTGTCTAACTATAAGCCCGGAGGCGTGAAGATATTCGATGCCGATACGCTGGAACTGGTGGCGGATATTCCGGCTACTTACGGTGAATCTGGCGCTCTCTCCAAGGTTATCGGCCTGGTCGATGCACCGGGGCAGAAATTTGTATTCTCACTCTGGGATGCTGGTGAAATCTGGGTAGTGAATATGAGCGACCCGGGCAAACCCGAAATCCAGAAATTCGAGGGCATCGGCAAGAACCCTTACGATGCGTTGATAACCCCGGATGGCCGTTACTATATAGCCGGTCTTTTTGGTGAAGACGGCATGGTATTACTGGATTTATGGAATCTCTCGGCAGGTAGCAGGCGCATCCTGCCCGACTACGGCAAGGGTGAAGCGAAGTTACCGGTTTATAAGATGCCACACCTGGAAGGTTGGGCGGTTGCCGGTAATCTGGCTTTCGTGCCGGCAGTCGGTCGGCACGAGGTACTGGTTATTAATATGCGCACCTGGCAGGAGGCCGGGCGTATCAAGGTGCATGGGCAGCCAATTTTTGTGATGGCACGCCCGGACGGCCGGCATGTGTGGGTTAACTTCGCCTTACCCGACAATGACACCATCCAGATTATAGATACCCAGCAACTGGCTGTGATCAAGCAACTGAAACCGGGAAAGGGCGTATTACATATGGAGTTTGAACCACGCGGCGAAGAAGTCTGGTTATCGGTACGTGACGAAGATCGTGTCGAGGTTTATGACACGCAGACATTTGAACGCAAGGCTGCTATGCCGGCAAAAAAACCCAGCGGTATCTTTTTTAGCGCACGCGCCCATCGGATTGGATTATGAGACAGTACACGGATCTCGAGCAACATTTACTGAATGATTTCCAGCATGGGCTGTCGTTATCACCAACACCCTATGCCAATCTGGCAGAACAACTGGGAGTGGATGAAGCGACGGTACTGGAAAACTTGCACAAGCTGCAGACGGAAGGTGTCATCAGCCGGGTCGGCCCAGTGTTTCGCCCTAATCGACTGGGTGTTAGCACATTGGCGGCAATGGCTATACCTGGTGATGAACTGGAGAAGGTGGCAGATATTGTTAGCAGTTTTGCCGAGGTTAATCACAACTATGAACGTGACCACGAGTTTAACCTGTGGTTTGTAGTCGTCGCTGTGGATCGTGACGCCTTGCAGGCCGTGTTAACCGAGATCGAAACGCTTACTGGTTACAGCGTGATGGATTTACCGATGATGGAAGACTATTTCATCGATCTGGGGTTTAAATTACAATGGACATGAGTGTACATGATGCGGAATTTAAAAGACGCCTGATCGAAGCCACCAGTCAGGGATTGCCCCTGGTAAGTCGCCCATATGCAGCGATTGCAAAACAGATCGGCAGCACCGAGGCTAGAGTAATCGAAGGCATTCAATACATTATGCAACGAGGTGATATCAAGCGTTTTGGGGTAGTAGTGCGCCACCGCAAACTCGGCTATCGGGCGAATGGCATGGTGGTCTGGGATATTCCAGATGAGCGAGTCGCTGAAGTGGGTTCCTGCATTGGGCAATATAACTTCGTCACGCTCTGCTACCAGCGCCCGCGGCGTTTACCCGACTGGCCTTATAACCTGTTTAGCATGGTGCATGGCCATGACCGAGATGCTGTGGTCGAACAGGTTGAATCTATCGTCGAGCAGTGTGGTCTGCAGCAGTTTGCGCATGAGATTCTATTCAGTGAGCGTTGCTTCAAGCAGAGAGGTGCGATTTACGCGTCACCGCAACAGGCAATCAATGAAGTTGAGATAATCACAAATGGATGAGTTGAGTAGACATTTTATTAACCAGTTCCAGGGTGGTTTCCCACTGCTTGAACAGCCTTTTGCCAACGTCGCAGCCGAGCTCGATACTGATGAGGCTAAACTCATATCGACGATCCAGCGATTGCTTGCCGAGGGCGTATTGAGTCGATTCGGACCCCTCTATGATGCCGTCAGCATGGGCGGTGGATTGACACTGGCCGCGATCTGCGTTCCCGAAAAAGATTTCGATCGGGTCGCAGAGCAGGTAAATTCGCTGCCCGAAATAGCACATAATTACCGGCGCGAACACGCGCTTAATATGTGGTTCGTGATAGCCACCGAGAGACCCGAGGCGGTAGCGCAAACCATCGATAAAATTGAGCTAGGCACCGGATTACCAGTTTATAACTTTCCAAAATTGCAGGAGTTTTACGTGGGCCTGTGGTTGCTGCTGGATGCTCAGGGCAGGGTGAGTACCCGGTCTTTTGAGACGCCGACAGGTAAAACTGATGTTGTCCTCGATGAACTTGATAGAAATATTATCCAGGCTACGCAGGGTGGTTTAGCGTTAGTGAGCGAGCCATTTGCCGAAGTGGCAAAACTAACGTGTTGCGATGCACCGACCGTGATAAATCGATTATCACGCATGATTGATAACGGTGTTATCAGACGCATAGGCGCGGTACCCAATCATTATCGACTGGGGCTGAAAAGCAACGGCATGTCGGTTTGGGATGTAACCGAAAATCGCCTTGATGCACTGGGTGAAGAAATTGGAAAACTCGATTTCGTCAGTCATTGCTATCAACGGCCACGTCACTTACCGATGTGGCGATACAACCTGTTTGCCATGGTACATGGGCATGATGGTGATGAGGTAGAGCGCAAGATCAGGGAAATAGCTGATATTTTAGGAGAGGACTGCAATGCGCACGAGGTGTTGTTTAGTTCAGCCATTTTGAAAAAATCCGGGTTGAGGCTGGTAGCCTGATATGTTTCGTATAAGTCGATATCTGCATGCACTGAATTCCACCACTGGCGTGACTGCAAAGCCCAGCTCGGTACTGCAGGGTTCAGGCCCTGTCGTTATCTGGAATCTGATCCGTCGTTGCAACCTGGCCTGTAAGCACTGTTACGCTACTTCAGCCGATATAGACTTCCCCGGCGAACTGGATACCCGGAAGATTTTCTCGGTGATGGATGACCT
>JBGUEB010000270.1:0-4525 GCA_041821565.1 Gammaproteobacteria bacterium
GGAAAGCACCGTACAGAGGTCCGGGATTTCAATACAAAGTGCTGTTCTGGAATAGTATAAAGACTTTTCAGCCAGGCGCTTTGCGCGCTCTTCATCTTCAATAAATGCGCTCGTGTAGGAAAAATAAAGCTTTGAACCCGCCAGTAACAAGCCGGTATTCTCCGGATCACCTTCGATCAACCCATCAATCATGATCAAGTAGGCCGGGGCGCCTTCGCGCACGGTCTCGAGATCGTTTTGATTGAGCATTGCCGTGGTCAAATTATCGGCCATTCGAGCGGTCGCCGAACTAACCATGCTTGCACATCCGGTCAGCGTTAAGATTGCCGCTAAGCCGATCACTTTTCTTATCATTTAGTTGCTATCCCTGACTGATTCAAATGTCATGTGGAGCGGATTGTAATCGCTATTGGCAGGTTTGCCTAATAAGCATATTTACACCAGAAAATTCACCTGAAATATTACTTTGGCAGGATCCAGGCTAGGCTTCAGCACGGGCTTTCCAGACTTACCAGGTAAATTTTGCCTTTACCCCGAGATCAAGAAACGGAGCATAAACTCGAGATCTGAAAAGCGCTGCAGACGTACCGGCGACTTATCGGGCAGTATAGGCATGAAATATCTCCTGTTGCACAAAATATACAGAGGTGTATATTCAAACATACATAACTGTATGGAATCAACCCATGGATAACCAGACACTGTTGAAAACGGTAGCAAACAAGGGTCTTGTTACAGCCGAACGCAACCAGTTACAACGTTTCGACTGGCTTCTCGTGGCGCTGGAGCTATTCATCACCGAGGGTATTGATGCAGTACGCATCACCCGTTTAGCCAACGAATTGGGTGTCACGCGCGGCAGTTTTTACTGGCATTTTACGAATCGTGATGATTTGATCGAAAGCCTGGTTACTTACTGGCGTGATAAGAATACGAGTGTCATCGTCGAAGCAGTAAGTAGTGCCACCAGTTTGAGTGATGGCATATTCAACTTTTTCGATACCTGTGTGGATAACAATCAATTCGACCCGCGTCTGGACCTGGCGATTCGTGAGTGGGCAAGACGCTCGAAAGATATACGTCAGCAGATCGATCAGGCAGACGAGACACGAGTGAAGGCGATTACCAGTTTATTTAGTCGGTACGCCTATCCGATGCCCGAAGCGTATATTCGGGCCCGCGTAATTTACTTTGCACAAATTGGATTTTATGCGCTGGATGTCAAGGAATCGCTCTCTACCAGGCTCAGTTACACCGAGGCTTATTATGAGTGTTTTACCGGTAAGACGCTGAGTCCAACCCTGGCAGATTCTTTTCGAAAGCGTATCAACGATAAATATCTCGGTAAACTAACATGAGTCGACGACCAGGAAGGAGATCAAGGGCTAGTCGGACTACTGCCGCACAATCGCAACAGCGCAATGTCAGTTACCGTGCTTTAAAGAATCCGTTAATAAGACAGCCCGCATTTTCGCAAGATCGACTAGAGGCAATTCACGCGACTGCGCTGCGGGTTATCGAAGAGCTGGGTATTCGTGTATTGAATGAAGATGCGCGTGAACGCTTCAAGCAAGCGGGTGCCAGTGTCGATGATAAAACCTGGATGGTGAAAATCGACCCTTCCCTGGTAGCGCAGGCACTGGAATCGGCGCCGAGCGAGTTTGTAATTTATGGTGCTACCCCGGAAAAGAACGTTACTCTCGGTGGTGACAATATCGCTTTTGTCAGTGTTGGCGGGCCGCCGCATATTTCTGATCTCGACCGCGGCAAACGCAACGGCACGATCGAAGATACGCGTAATATCATCAAACTGTCCGAGCATTTTGACGTGATTCACCTGCAGTCACCCAATGTCGAACCCCAGGATCTGTCGATAAATTTGCGCCACCTGCACACCACCGAAAGTCAACTGAATTTGAGCCAGAAACCTTTTTTCGTATTCTCAAGAGGTAGTGCACAGGTTAAGGATGCCTTTGCGATGACACGCATAGCGCGTGGCCTTAGTGAAGATGAATTCAAGCAAAAGGCCTGGTGTTACACCGTAATTAATACGAATTCACCGCGCCAGCTCGATGTACCGATGTGCCAGGGTATTATTGATTTTGCCGAGGCCGGCCAGGTATCGGTGATTACACCGTTTACCCTCGCCGGGGCGATGGCCCCGGTGACCATGCCGGGGGCGTTGGTATTGCAACACGCGGAGGCACTGGCCGGTATCACCCTGGCACAAATTGTTCGCGCGGGCGCGCCGGTGGTATACGGTTCGTTCACCTCTAATGTCGATATGAAATCCGGTTCACCAGCCTTTGGAACCCCCGAATTTGTACGCGCTGCATTCGGTGCCGGGCAATTGGCGCGCCATATTAATTTACCCTGGCGAGGTTCGGCGGCAACTGCCTCAAACGCGCCCGATGAACAATCCGTGTATGAATTTTTGATGTCGGCCTGGGGCAGTGTGCTCGGCGGCGTCAATATGATGATCCATGCGGCCGGATGGTTAGAAGGCGGGCTAACGGCTTCCATGGAAAAATTTATTCTCGATATTGAAATGTTGCAAACCTTCGCAGAAATATTCCAGCCGCTAAAAAGTGATGACGCCGAACTGGCATTTGAAGCGATTGCCAGTGTCGAGCCCGGCAGCCATTTTTTCGGCTGCGAGCATACCATGTCACGTTACCAGAGTGCTTTCTACGAACCGCTGGTCTCAGACTGGAGCAATTATGGCCGCTGGCAGGAAAATGGCAGTTTGACTGCGACCCAGCGCGCCAATGGAATCTGGAAAAAGGTTCTGGCCGACTTCGAAGCACCAAAAATGGATGCTAGTGTTTATGATGAACTGCAGGCGTTTGTCGAGCGGCGTACCTCGGAAGGTGGTGCTGCCCCGGATTCCTAGCCAGGGCTAGTGACTCTTTTCAGGCCTCATGGCCAGGTAGACAATGACCAGAAACATGACGCCCCCAATAATTGAGACCATGCCTCCATACTCCATCAAACGCCTTCCGGCTATTTGTCCAAATTGTTCGATGCCCTGTTCCATTCCAACAGTTTTACGTTGTGCGCCGTATCCACCTGACCAGGCCAGGCCAATGATGTGCATCAGTTGGCCGATACCATAGACACCAGGTTGCCAACGCGCGGCGCGACCGATGATCTTTTTGAAACCCAGAGCGGGAAGTAAATGATAGGTCATACCCATGAAAGCGAGGGTAACGCCGACAATGGACCCATGATAGTGTGCCGGTACGGTGAGATTGCTGCCTTTGATCATGAAACCGATAATGCCTCCAACACCGAAAAGCAGCACTGAAAATAACAGGGCGTTTCTTTCGACTTCAAATCCAGGAGTGGGGCGCCACTTTTCCAGAATAGCGAGTGATATTGCGAGGCCAATGGGAACCGCGGCCAGTGCTCCCCCATACTTCATTAATTGCATAAACCAGAGCAGGTGACTGCCCGAGCTAACATCAAACATCAGGTAAATGAAAGGAACCATCAATACGGGTGACAGGCCGAGCACGAACAAGACCAATACCACGCGTGGTGAAACGCGCAGGTAAGCACCGCTGACGCTGGCGAGCCACAACCAGGCAACCAGCATTAGCTGGGTATGACTAAACTGGATTATATGGCCGCTTCCCCAGAACAGCCGATCATAATAAGCCTGGCCTTCAAAACCCTCGTTAATGCCAAAGTAAGAAAGTATGAGCGCGCCAATTGCGAAAAATGATGCGACCACAGCAACAAAAAGCCCGAAGCGTAAAACTACCTCACCGCTGATTCTATCTGTCAGAATCCATCGGGTCATGAAACTACGAACTACTAGCAGGAAGAATCCGAGTCCGAATATACCGAGACCAATAAAAAATATCCGACTTTGCAATACAGGTACATAGTTATTCATTAAAGGATTGCTTTCGCCGGTAAACGGAGCGATGGTTATTATTAAGGTACCCAGGCTCGCCAGGATCATTGAAAGCCAGCCGCATCGCAAGCATCGATTAGAACTGTTATAGCTCCAGAAAACACCTGCAAAGGCGAGGAACCACACAAGTACTGTTAAATCGACGTGTACTACCAGGGCGGTGCGGAAAAAATCTACCCAGGGAATAATATTCGCTAGAGATGGTATGCGTGAAAGCATGAACGAAAGTACGATGAGAATTGCGAACAAACCACCGATGAGTAATGCCGCAAGACCCAGAAACAACCAGCCAGTTGTCAGTCGCCTGGCATTATAATTCGGTACGGGCAGGGTGAACTGGTTATCATTCATAGGCAACTGGTATTGGTGTACTTTGGTTGGGAAACTTAAACTGCGCTGATAGCAGGGTAATCTTCAAATGATGGTATTGTAAGGGCAGCCGAGGTCAGTGCCTAGTATTGGCCTCAAATTTAATTCGAGTCTCATTAAGCTAAATGAAAATTGCAGAAAATTCGGAATCTTCGCTAAAGGTTATCAGCCTGCAATCTGGAGAAACCGATCCAGTGAATACAGAGCAGCCAGATCCTTCTCATCAGGGTGAGC
>JBGUEB010000271.1:0-4519 GCA_041821565.1 Gammaproteobacteria bacterium
GTCCTGGCCAGGTAGTTTTATCGCAATCATTGCCTATACTCAAATAGCATTATAAAGGCGATAAAAGTTCATATTTTGAAAGCCAAAAAAAGCCAGTCAACCGAAGCACGAAAAACTAAAGCTACTCTGATTGAAGAGAATGCTTTGCTGCGCGAGAAACTCGAGAAATTTGAGGCAATATCCAGCCTCAAAGAAGACAGACTCAACACGCTCACCACCCAGTTTAAAGTTGGTTTCTGGGAGTGGGATGGAATCAAGAGCCAGGTTTCTTACTATTCAGAAGAAACGGCAAAAATATTCGGTGTATCACTAGCGGAAATGTATGATCGTTTCAAATGTGAAGAAGACTTTTACGCGGTGATTCATCCGGATGATCTGGAACATTTCAAGTGGCACGCTGGCCCTGATGATCCTGATGAGATCGGTCAAATGCCAGAGGTGTATGACTATCGTGTTATCAGACCCGATGGGCAAATACGACACGTAAGAGAGCTGGAATATGAAACCATCATCAAGGATGGTGTATCTGTTTACTCCTATGGTGCTCTGCAGGACATTACCGAAAACCAGAAATCTTCAGTGGCATTAAAACTAAGTGAAGAACGGTACAGTTCTCTATTTGCCCAGTTGCCGGTAGGAGTACAGGAAGAAGATTATAGTGCGGTCAAAAAAATCGTCGATAAATTGCATCGTCAGGGCGTTACAGATTTGAAAGGATTTTTCCTGGCTAATCCGAAAGTGCTTCGCCAGGCGATAGGCGGTACAAGAATCACCAGTGTTAATGAAGCCCTGTTAAAAATTCACCAGGCCGACTCCGAGGATACTTTTCTCGAAGATGAAGCTGACATCGATAGCTGGTGGAATGATGGTTGGGTAGGGTTTTACGCGGCGGAAATTGATGCGCTAGCAGGTCCCGACGGTTACTACGAAGTAGAACGCGCAGATACCAACATGCATGACTCTTACATCGAGACACGTACCATTACTTCACTGGTACATGGATACGAAGATAGCTGGTCGAGAGTGATTACAACTTACGAGGATATTACCGAGCGTAAGAAAATCCAGGCAACATTACTCGAAGCAAAAGAAGAAGCCGAAAAGGCGAGCCAGGCCAAGTCGGAGTTCCTCTCCTGCATGAGTCACGAATTACGTACACCGTTAAACTCGATCCTTGGTTTCTCTCAATTGGCAGAACTTGATCCGGGCATTAGCGCGGAACAGAAATCCTATTCGCGTAAAATTAATCACGCTGGCAAGCATTTACTGATCCTGATCGAAGAAATTTTGGACCTGTCACGAATCGAATCAGGTGATGTAGAGATTTCCATAGAGGCTGTTTCGCTGGTAGACATAATCAACGATGGAATGAGTTGGGTAGCAGCGCTGGCAGAAAGACGGGGCATCAATTTTGAGTTTGATCCGGCATTGCTGGCCGATGTACTCGTCGAAGCGGACGCGATAAAACTAAAACAGGTTTTCCTGAATTTGCTCACCAACGCGGTTAAATATAATCAACAGGATGGTAGTGTCAGTATAGTTTGTACCCGGCAAGCCCCGGGGCTGGTTCGAATCGGTGTCAAGGATACCGGTCCCGGCATCTCGAAGGATCGAATCGCTGAATTGTTTCAACCTTTCAATCGGCTTGGTGCGGAATTTAGCGAGATAGAAGGGACCGGCATTGGATTGGTGATTACGCAGAAATTAATAAAACTGATGAAAGGCAGGCTTGAAGTCGAGAGTGTGTTAGGCGAGGGAAGTATCTTCTGGGTTGAACTACCGTCAATACAACGGGAGAGTCAACAAGACAGTAACCTTTATATCGTACCGAGTAAAAATACCAGGGCATCGGCCCTTGTGACTGCGGCCAATCCGAAGATTCTGGTTGCGGAAGACAATCCGGTCAATCAGGAACTGATTGCTACCCAGATGAAAGCACTTGGTTACGATGCTGATTATGCAGTCAATGGATCAGAAGCCCTGAAACTCTGGGAAACCAGTAATTACGATTTGCTGATTACTGATATTCGTATGCCGGTGATGGATGGTTTCGAGTTAATTCGACAGATTAGATCGAAGGAAGCAGGTGTCAGTAAAGCCAAACCGATTATTGCGATTACCGCGAATGCAATGGATCGCGAAAAAAAGCGCTGTTTCGAAGCAGGTGTCAACGATGTGATGTCAAAGCCGGTTGACCTGGAGGATCTGAGGATATCGTTGGGAAGATGGTCGCCCAGGATGGAAACTACGGTCAGATCAACCCAGAAGAACATTGTCAGCCAACCGATGCCAGCCGACGAGGTAGTAAACCTGGCTATATTAAGGCAGTCGGTGGGCGATAAACCTGAGGATCATCGGCATTTACTGACATCTTATGCGAGGACATTGCCTCAATCGCTGGATGATATTCAAATAGCCTATGCATGGCGTAATCACGAACTATTGAGCGAATATGTGCATAAGTTGAAATCTTCATCCCGAAGTGTAGGTGCACCCAATATGTCTGAAACCTGTCGAGCTATTGAGCTCGGCTGCATGGAAAATCGCTGGCAGGATATTGAACCCCTGATGATCCAGCTAAAGCAGTCTGCAGTGCAGGTGGAGGCTTTTATTGACGTCTATTACAAAGGCGTTACGCTGGATACATCGGAACCGATCCCGGTAGAAATAGAGGACGATACTACCGACATTAATCTCTCAATCCTGGTGGTTGATGACGATTACATTACCCATAAAGTGACAGCATTGCTGCTTGACGACATGGGTTTTCATAATGTGCATTCGGCCCTGTCAGGACCGCGTGGGCTGGAAATACTCAGCGAACTGGACGAAGGCATTGATGTGGTCATGTGCGATTTGAATATGCCGAATATGGATGGCGTCGAATTTACGCGTAGACTGGCAGAGCGGAATTTCGAAGGAGCACTGATAATTATCAGTGGCGAAGATATCAGAATTTTGAAGACCGTTGAAAAACTGGCGATCGAGCACGAGTTACATGTGCTTGGTACGATGGAAAAACCGGTCACGCAGGCGAAACTAAGTGAAATGTTGCGATTACTGGACCAGATTAATTCTGAAAAATCACTGATAATTACCGATGCGATTACCGTTGATGATCTATCGGAAGCGATTAGACAGGGTAATCTGGAAACTTATTTCCAGCCCAAGGTCGATGTCAAGACTCGCAAAGTTATCGGAGTAGAGGCCCTGGTACGCTGGAATCACCCAACCGAAGGTGTTCTTCACCCAAATTCGTTTGTACCCCTGGCCGAGGACAACGATCTGATTTCTGAATTGACCATGTTGGTATGCAAACAGGCACTGGAACATGCAGTTAAATTGCAGAATGAAGGTTTCAATCTGAATGTGGGTATCAATATCTCGGTTGACACCTTGAATGATCTTGGCTGGCCGGATGAAATAGCGGCCCAGATAGAGGATTGTGGCCTCAAGCCTTCATCAATTACTTTTGAAATTACGGAAAGCCGGTTGATGGAAAATATCTCGGTTGCGCTGGATATCTTAAGCCGCTTGAGTCTAAAACGATTTAATCTTTCGATTGATGATTTCGGTACGGGATATTCATCGATGGAACAATTGCAACGTATTCCGTTTTCAGAACTGAAAATAGACCGGGCTTTCGTCCGCGGGGCGAGTGATGACCCCGCTGCCCGTGCCATACTCGAAGCTAACCAGTTACTGGCGAAAAAACTGAACATGACTATCGTCGCGGAAGGTGTAGAAACACAAGAGGACTGGGACCTGGTAACCGAACTCGGTTGTGATCAGGTGCAGGGTTATTTTGTGGCTAAACCAATGCCCGTCGAGGAGCTTTGTTTATGGCTTCGCAACTGGCAAATGCCCGAATGATCAGAGGCTATCCGAGCCAATTTCCCAATCCCTGATATTGTCGTCAGGGTCATCTCCAAAATTTTTCTAACTCTACAGGTTCCGTACTTGAAATAATATTATTAGTACCTAAATAGTCATTACGAACGGCAGGTCTCAAAGAGAATGTCGATCGTAAGTTACCTTTTAATACTAATTGCTTCTCAAGGAGAATTTGTTATGACTAGAATAGATTTAAGCCCACTTTACCGCAGCAGTATTGGCTTTGACCGCATGGGTTCATTGCTGGATTCAGCGCTGCGTTCCGAAAAAACAACTGGCGGATACCCGCCTTACGACATCGAAGTTCGTGGTGATAACCAGTATGCCATTACCCTGGCGGTTGCCGGTTTCGAGCAAAGCGAACTCGACATCCAGGTAGAGAAAGGCGTGCTTACCGTCCGTGGTAAAAAGGACGAAGATAATTCAGAGCGCAACTACCTTTACCAGGGAATCGCCAACCGGGCGTTTGAACGCAAGTTTAACCTTGCTGATCACGTCGAAGTTTGCGGTGCTGACATGAATAATGGTTTGCTCACCGTCCAACTGGTGAAGGAAATTCCAGAGGCGATGAAGCCGAAATCAATCGAGATTAACCTGTCAGGCAACGTGCTGGAGCACCAGTCTG
>JBGUEB010000272.1:0-4507 GCA_041821565.1 Gammaproteobacteria bacterium
GAGCGTCAGGGCCTGTTGGAGCGGGATGCTGAGAACAGCTATCTGGCCTCGGATGCGGTCCTGGAAGATCCGATGAATCAGTTACTGGGCCATTCGATGATGTGAAAGGAATCACGCATGTCGCGGGCGCATGGATGCGCCGGAGCGACCACCTATCGCATTGCGGTGGGCCCCCAGGCAGGGCGCAAAGTGTTCTCCCTGCAGACACTGCCGGACGGTTATTGTCTCTCATTAATGTGTCCTGTTCTATTAGACCACCACACTGTTTAACTGGGGCTGACGGGGTACAAGTCATTGCCAGGCATTAACTCCAAAGCCCCGTAGTATCGTTGCGGGGCTTTTTTTTATACAGTTCGGCAATGACCCACTTTTTCACATGTTAAGAAAGGTCAGGCCCAAATCATTCGCTTCGCTCATGGGTTGGGCCCCGCTCACGGGGCGAGCCAGGCCAGGGCACTGTTGAGCAGGATGAATGCCTGGAACTCCTGACTATTGCGCCAGTTGATTTTGTAGCTGAAGGTCGATTTGATGGATTTGCGGGTCACCGGGAAGTTCCACGCGGAGCACTTCCAGTTCCAATGTGGCCTCTTTTGGAAATCCCCGTGTAAAGAGCAGGGCGACATTGAGGATACGTCCCTGGCGATGAGCGTCGTTGAGCTGCAGTAAAAATGCCACTTTTTCGTGGGCACTGTCATTATTCCCTATCATGTGGTCAGCCAGGGCGCTTTCGTAGAGATGTGGGTCGGAGGTGGGCGCCAGGTGCAGGGCCAGCTGATAGTACTTCGCGGATAGTTCCAGCTTCCCCAGCCGTCGCATCCCCGAGGCGGATATGTTCAGGGCCCGCAGCGAGTCGCTGTGCAAATCGGCCAGATCCTGATAAAGACTGGCGGCGTAAACGTGATGGCCCAAATTTTCATTGACGGAGGCCCGATTTCCTAGGGCTTTGACGTTGCCGTTATCGATGCCCAGGGTGATTTCGTAAAACTGCAGGGCCGCCTCGCTATTACCCTTTCCATATTCAACATTACCCAGGTTAAGGTAGGCACTGGCGACCTGCATTGGGTACAGATTGTTGACATGTGTCCATAGCTTTTCATCGGTCTGCCAGACCGGTACATAGGCAATTGTCTGCCCGGCATAACCCCCAAGCACAACCAGGGCTGAACCCAGGCCCAATCTGCTAATAATACGGCTCCGTGAAAACATATCCAAAAAGCGAAAAAACCCGCAACCGCTTGCAATAAAAAACATCGACATCGGTATATAGGTATATCGATCGGCGGCGGCCTGCTCGCCTACCTTTATCAATCCGATGACAGGCAGTATGGCAACCAGGAAAAAAACCAGCGCGAAGACCAGGCCCTTGAATGCAAACCTGTCAGCCATCAACAATCCCATGATGATGGCAGCAAGTATTGCAACCGGAACAAGACTATGTAAACCAGGTTCCATGCTCATGCTGCTGAAGGGATAAAATGGTGAGAGATTTGCGGGAATGAGAAAGTGACCAAGATAAAGTGACAGCGATTCGAAGGCATTGATCAGGCGAGTCACCAAACTGGTAGAGGCCAATGCCTCGGTGTTCTGGGATATAAATGTCAATGCGATCGCGCAGGCACTGACGAAAAAGTACAGTAGCTTTTCACGGATCAACACCAGCAAGTCCGGTAGTAAATTTGTGCGTGCCAGGCGTTTGAACAGAAAAATATCCATGACCAGCAAAATAGCCGGCAGGGTGACAGCCATCGATTTTGACATCAATGCACACAGGAAAGCCAAACCGAGCAGATTTCTCCAGCGAGTATCAAGTTCTGACTGACGATAGTTTACATAGGCGATGAGGGCTATGAAAAAGAACATTCCCGACAACAGGTCTTTCAATTCGGAGATCCAGACGACGGATTCGACATGCAGGGGGTGTATCGCAAAAAGAGTACCTGCAAAAAAGCTGGCGATCCAACGGCGTTTATCTTCGTCGTCTGAGGTCCTCAACGATGCCGGATACAGGATATTGAGGATTTTATAGGCCAGTAGAACGATCAGGTAACTGTTTACAAGGTGAAATCCGATATTGACGAGTTTAAACAGGGATGCATTTTCGCCCCATAGTCGGTACTCGATCATATATACCAGCCAGGTGATTGGGTGCCAGTTATAGAAATAGTGTTCAAAGAACGCCCATTTCAGGTTCTGCAAATCGAAGTGATGGATTTGAGCGTTATCAACAACATATACGTAGTCATCCCAATGTAAAAACTCCTGGTTAAAAGTTTCGCCATATACCAGCAGAACGGCTGCTACTGGTACTAGCATGCCGAAATAAAACAAGAGTGATCTGGGTGTGAAGGTCATTGAGGAATGTGCGACCGGGCAAACGCCTTGGGCTGTTCAGTGTATATAGCTGAAAAAGAGGCTGATGGAGATTTAAATTAAGACAATTGCCTGTGGATAGTCAGTAGCAACTGTTACCCGGTGAGATTGGAGTCTGTGTATGCAAGCTAGCGAGCCAGGCACTCTTGATTGGTCATGTAGCTCAAATTCAGATAGTCGCCCACAGTTAATCAGGTTACTAGAAACTAGTCTCCGAACTCTATTGACAGTTACCGGTTAACCCCGTAAGGTCGCGGTCTGTCGCGGTTTTCGACGATGAGTTATCTAGAAATTTGGTAGAAATGAGCCTATACTTCGAAAGTCACTGGCTTATAGCCCATCCTCACTACCAGATATTCACAGGCTATTGGTCGCGTTCAGGATAGTAATCAGTAGTCAGTTTAAAAGGCCCTTAAGGGCCTTTTTTATTGCTTTTTACGGGTATGGTAACAGTGCAGGATTTGTCGGCATTATTTGAACCAGTCATTCAGTCAATGGGTTACGAGCTAGTCGGTGTTGAATTTCAGGGTAGTGTGCAACACGGAACACTGCGTGTTTACATCGATCACGAAAATGGCATTGGGGTCGACGATTGTGCTGTAATTAGCCAGCAAATAAGCGCTATTCTGGATGTGGAAGAACCCATACAGCAGGCGTATGATCTGGAGGTTTCATCACCAGGCCTTGACCGTCCGTTGTTTAAGCCGGCCGACTACGAGTTGTTTACCGACCGGTTGGTAAAGATCAAAATGGCTGTACCCGTTGATGGCCGGCGAAACTTTAAGGGTGTGATACAGGGAGTGAAGCAGTCGAAAATTGTACAGGTCATGGTCGACAATGAAAGTTACGAATTACTGATTTCAGATATAGCAAAAGCGAATTTAATTGGTGAAGTTTGAAACCGTCCTGAAACACCCAGATAGGTTAACTAAGGATCAGAGATACGAAGAAATTGTGAGTGTTATTAATATTCCAGGTTATTTCGCATGATTAATTCTGGATATACTTAAAATTACGAGAAATGACAATGGATAGCAAAGAAATTCTACTGGTTGCGGATACTGTTTCGAACGAGAAGGGCATCGATCGTGAGGTAATTTTCGAAGCGATTGAGGCCGCGTTGGCATCTGCGACCAGAAAAAAATATCAGCAGGATATCGAAGTTCGTGTCGATATCGATGAAAAAACTGGGGAATATGAAACCTTTCGCCGTTGGGAGGTTGTCGAGCCCGGTGAAAATGGTCTCGAGGAACCGTTGCGCCAGATTAGTCTGGAAGCGGCCAACATAGATGAGCCCGAGCTTGAGCTGGGTGATTTTGTTGAAGAGCCGATCGATTCAGTAGAATTTGGCCGCATCGCGGCACAGACTGCGAAACAGGTGATCGTCCAGAAGGTACGCGAAGCCGAGCGTCGCAAGGTAATTGACGCCTATGCCGACCGCGAAGGTACGCTGGTTATGGGGCAGGTTAAGCGTGTCGAACGAGGCAACGTATACGTGGATCTCGGTGATAACGCCGAGGGCTTTATACCACGCGAAGACATGATTCCAAGAGAATCCGTGCGGCCGGGTGATCGGATCAGGGGATATCTCCACACCATCGCTTCCGAGCTGCGTGGCCCGCAGTTGTTCATAAGTCGAACCGCACCTGAATTCCTGGTCGAGTTGTTTAAACTGGAAGTCCCAGAGGTCGGACAGGATTTGATTGAGATTATATCCGCCGCTCGTGATCCCGGTATGCGGGCAAAAATTGCGGTTAAGAGCAATGATTCTCGCCTGGATCCTGTCGGTGCCTGTGTCGGCATGAGAGGCTCACGAGTACAATCGGTCTCCAATGAACTGGCTGGGGAACGTGTCGATATCATTCTGTGGGACGAAAACGCGGCCCAGTTTGCAGTTAATGCCATGTCACCCGCGGAGGTAACATCTATCGTCGTCGATGAGGAATCGGGTTCGATGGATATTGCGGTACCGGAAGATAAATTATCACAGGCTATCGGACGAGGGGGTCAGAATATTAAACTGGCCAGCCAGTTAACCGGCTGGACGCTGAATGTAATGGATGAAACGGCTGCAGAAGAGAAATCGGAAGGTGAATCCAGGCAACTGGTTGAAAACTTTATGACCCAACTCGATGTC
>JBGUEB010000273.1:0-4481 GCA_041821565.1 Gammaproteobacteria bacterium
TCCCCCTTGATCCATAGCTATTGCTATGCATCGGCGGGCGATCAATCAACCTTGTTTGCCATATTTCCCCTGATCTTCGTTCCCTTCATGCAACATGCGGGCAAGCTGGTTTTCCACCAGTTGAACCCAGTAAGCAGCACCCCTGGTTAAGATCCTGTCGTTGAAATCATAGTTGGGATTGTGTAGAGCACAACCCCCATCGGCACCGCCGCCATTGCCGAGCAATGCGTAACATCCCGGTCGCTGCTGTAACATGTTGGCAAAGTCTTCAGAAATGGTAAATGGATCGCAATTACCATTCACCGCGTCCTCACCGAGGGCGTCTTTGGCTGCCCGGGTCGCATGTGCAGTTTCCTCTGGATGATTAATCGTGGATGGAAAACTGGTGACGAAATCAAACTCATATTCGGCCCCGGCCGATATACATAAACCGGAAACAATAGCTTCCATTGCCGATCTGATTTTTTCGAGGGCCTCATCGCTAAAGCAGCGGCAATCGCCCTTGAGAGCCACCCGGGAAGGAATAACATTAGTAGTGCCATCGGTAATAAACTCGGTAACCGAAACCACTGCGGGTTCATGCAACGCACTCAGTTTCCTGGATACGATTGATTGTAGTGCAACTACAATCTGTGAACCCAGCAACATCGTATCAACCCCCATAAACGGCATGGCGGCGTGCCCGCCCCGGCCATATAGTCTGAACTCAAACTCGGTTTCACTGGCCATGATCGAACCGGGTCTGATCGCAAACTGTCCTTCGGAGAGACCGGGTAAATTGTGCAGACCATAGACCGAATCGATTTGATACCGATCGAACAGGCCATCCTCGATCATCGATAAAGCGCCCTTACCGTGCTCTTCGGCGGGCTGGAAAATAAAATAGGCGGTGCCGTCGAAGTTGCCATGCTGAGCAAGCTGTTTAGCCGCCCCGAGCAGCATCGTGGAATGACCGTCGTGACCGCAGGCATGCATTAATCCATCATGACAGGAGCGATAATCAAAGCTGTTTTGTTCCTGAATTTGGAGGGCATCCATATCGGCGCGTAAGCCTATACTGCGTCCGCCATCGCCTTTTTTAATAATGCCAAGTAAGCCGGTTTGACCAATATTGCGAACTACCTCTATGCCGAAGCCCTGTAATTTATCGGCGATGAAATCAGAGGTGCGATTTTCTTCGAAACCAAATTCAGGATAGCGGTGCAGGTCATGACGCCATTCGATCATTTCCTGTTCCAGGGCAGGGTCGAGATTAATCATTGATGAAACAGGGAACCGTAACCAGTGACGGGCAGTTCGCAACCGACCAGTCCCAGGCTATGCCATACCAGGGCCTGATTGCTGCTAACCACCGGCTTGCCAATCGCCGTTTCAATCTGTTCGATGACGATCGAGGCACGGATCGCAGTACAGGATACAAACAGTAAATCGGCGTCAGGGTCGCAAACCCTGCGGGCGGCGGCGACAATCTCCTGTGGCGGAATCCCTGTCATATCGATATCACTGTCATAGCCGAGGCCGGCGATATTAATGATCTCGATACCATGTTTTTCGAACCAGGCCGCCATTTCAAGATTAACCTCTTCGATATAGGGTGTTAGTACCGATATACGCTGTGCACCAAAATGCGCAAACGCGGCCAGTGCGGCAGTCACCGGATTGGTTACCGGAACCCCGGGGCAGCTTTCCTGTACCAGTTGCTGAATTTTCTCGGCGCCATTCGCGACTGTGCCCGAGGTACAACCGTAAATCATCGCATCGAGCGTAAAGCCGGGCAGTATGCCGCCCGCAGCGCGGCTGATGTCACCCGCCATATTACGTAAATTCTGCATGGTCACCGGATTAGCGTTGAGTACCCGGTTGGTGAATACCTCGACGCCCTCGGGATACATACGGCGTAAATCCTGTTCGGAATTAAAATCGGTTGCCAGCGCTATTAAACCGATGCGACCGGCGGGTGCTATCGCATCGAGGGCAAAGTCGTGTTCGATAATCTCAGATTGGGGCATTTTTATTAAGTTACTACGGGAAGTTCGGCCGCTGCACGTATAGATAACATGATAGCACCCGACCCTGTGATTAGGATATTTTCCTCGTGGACCATTTGCTTGCCATGGTCATAACTCATACCCGGTTCCAGGGTCATAATCATGCCAGGTTTGAGTTCAGTATCATCGGTGGCGGTAATAGAAGGCCATTCCGTGAGTTGCGCTCCTAGCCCATGTCCCATACGCCCGACATCATTGCCCTCGGCACCCCCGGCTTCGAGTACAGACCACATCGCATGCCATATATCGCTAGTGGTAGCGCCGGGCCTGGCAGCTTCAAAACCGGCATGCGTCGATTTAAACACGGTTTCATAAGCCCGCCTGGCATTGTCCGAGGCATGGCCAAAGGCAAAATTACGGTCGAAATCGCAATAATAGCCATCGAAAATGGTACCGGTATCGATGATTAGCAGGTCGCCATTTTCGAGCCTTCGATCAGTCGGTCCCATGATGATATTGTCATAACCGTCCGGCCCTGAGGCGGAAACGATGTATGGCGTGCTGTCGGCGCCGCGTTTGAGCAAATCCATACGCATCGACTGCACAATTTCACGTTCACTGTCGCCGACACTGGCATATCCGGGTAAGGCGTTAAAGCTGTCCGATGTCAGCTCGCAAACATATTTGATCTTTTCTACCTCGGTATCCGACTTAAGACTGCATAGCTCGAGCAGCAGGCGGCTGCAATCGACAATTTCAGTGCTATTCAGCTTACTCCTGAGAGTCTGGAAATCCCCTGCAGGCATGCGCAGATGGCTTTCAGCGCCAAGAGAAACACCTATCCGACCATGTTGTGCCGGTAGTTCCTGTATCGTGCTGGCAAGCAGGGAGATACCGTCGTCGTCCGGTTGCGGTGAAGACCAGCAACGAACATCGTCGATCCAGGTATCGAGCATACCGACCATACCAATGGTCGGTATCACCGCGATCGGCTTGCCTCGCAATGGCACCAACAGGAACCAGGGACGCGTATGGCTCTGCCAGAACTGGGTAAAAAATCCGCTGAAATAACGCACGTTGGGCTCGGTGGTGAGCAACATCGCGTCAATTTTCAATTCCGACATTTTCGCCTGCGCGCGAGCAGTGCGCTGTTCAAATTCGGACTCCAGGAAACCGCGTTGTGGCACTAGCATGACAGGTTGTTACTTCTCATTATTCTCTGCTGGGGCCGGCAATTCGAGCGTATTGGCAAGCCAGGCCTGAAACAGCGAATAGCCAATAACAAGGATAACGGCGCCGGTAAAAAGCCCAATGATGCCCGAGGACACAAAACCGCCGATAGCGCCGAGAAATATGACTACGGTCGGTACGTTGATACCTCTACCCATCACTAGTGGTTTTAATATGTTATCCATGACACCGACGACCAGGCTCCAGGCCAGGAATATGACGCTTGTCAGGGTGCTGTCGTTGGTGACAAATACAAAGATGGCAACGCCGAATATAACCGGTGCCGCGCCAATCTGTACCACCCCCAGGATCAGGCATAACAAGGCCCATATAGCGGCCGCCGGCACGTCCATCACCACGAATCCAGCCAGTGCCAGCGAGCTTTGCAATAATGACACACCGAGAATACCCTGGGTTACGCCACTGACAATCTTACCCGAGATATCGGCATACGCCGGGCCGTTATCACCGACCAGTCGCGTCAACAATTGCACGCTGAAACCTTTACTAATCCCGGCATTGGCGAGCACGATCCCCGCGATAATAATTGCTACAACAAACTGGAAGAAGCCAACACCCATGGCGCCAACCGAAGCCAGCAGTGATTCACCGAATTTGGCGAGTTGTGGTGCAAACTGGATCAATACAGCTTCAATATCCTGGGTAGCACTTAACCAGAATGTATAGAGATGCTCGCCAATTAAGGGCCAATCCTGAACAGATTCCGGGGGTACGGGTATTATATTTTCGCCGAGGGTAAATTTTTTGGAAAGGGTCTTCAAGTTCGAAATCAAGGCGCTGGAAAAGCCGATTGACATAGTAATTAGCAACCCCAGGCTGGTAAAGGTTATCAGAAAGGCCGATATTCTGTCTCTGTTACCCAGTTTAGCGGTCAACCATTTCTGAATCGGATAAAGCGAAGTTGCAATGATCAATCCCCATAATATAGGCACGAAAAAAGGCCGGATAATATCCAGACATAGATAGGTCACGAGTACTATCAGGCCGATACGCACGGTGGCCTCTATCGAATTAGCGATGAATACCTTTTGATTTTCCTGTTTTTCATCGTTCGAAATTTCAGTGGACATATTCCATCACTCCTAAGGTAAAAACATTTTTTCTAATTTGTTGAAATCAGAAATTAGAGATATTCACGGTGGCAAAGAGCATGATTTTTTTGTTCGCTATGTCTCGCAAATCCCCATGAGTGATTTTGAAAAAGTAAATAACTACACCGAAATTGCTGTTAACGATATAAAG
>JBGUEB010000274.1:0-4449 GCA_041821565.1 Gammaproteobacteria bacterium
ACCTGTAGGGTGAGGATCGCGATTCAACTGAGGTCTCCAGGTTGAAAATACGTCATAAATTATTCCTCGCAATACTACTAGCCAATGTTCTGTTTGCAACCAGCGTTTATCTGTTGGCTAACTGGGCATTTAGCAATAGTTTTCGGGATTACCTGGATCAGACCGAGGCCAAACGCCTGGCGCCATTAGTACAAGGACTGGCCGATATATATTCGTCGAGAAAAAACTGGCGCTGGGTGCGCAATCGAGATGACCCCACCTGGTCAATGTTAATGCGCGAGCATAGCCCGGGCGGTCCACCACCGCGCCAACGACCAGGCCTGGAAGAACCCGGCTTCGATGGCTACCCACCACCGCCGCCTGAACCTCGAGCCGAGCGACTACAGCGCAATGATAGCCCGCGTGCCCGGCGACCCGGCCTGTTGTTACAAAATGCAAAGCGCAAACTGGTGATTGGAAGACCAGCTGATCAGTCGAGGGTTTACTGGATACCCATAGAACTGGAAGACACCACCGTAGGCTATCTCGGTTTTATACGGCGCCTCAACATTAGCTCAGACCTGGACCTTCTGTTTGCGAGCAGGATTAAAAGCAATTTTGCCTGGATGGTGCTCGGCATACTATTGATTAGTGCGATAATTTCGATTCCGCTCGCCCGAATCATGGTTCGGCCAATCGAAAAACTTCGTCACCGCGCCCATCAACTCGCCTCCGGAAATTACCAGCTATCCCCGGCACTACACAGCAATGATGAAATCGGTGAACTCGGAAAGGATTTCAATATACTTGCCGAAACCCTGACAAAAAACCTTAGCGCCCGCCAACAGTGGATAGCGGATATCTCGCACGAATTAAGAACCCCGGTGGCTGTTTTGCAGGGAGAGATTGAGGCGATTCAAGATGGTATCCGCGAGTTGACCAGGGAGTCTATTACTTCCCTGCACCAGGAGATTGTCCGCCTTTCAGCGCTGGTCAACGACTTACACGAGTTGTCGCTTTCCGATATGGGCGCATTGAGCACACGCAAAGCGAAGTTTAATATAGTCGAGCTGGTCGATAGCGTTATTCAACAATTTCGTAGTTCATTAGAGCATAAATCGATTATCATTAAACTCAACGCATCGAGCGATAACATCATCGTCGATGGCGACTACCAACGGCTCGAACAGTTATTTGTCAACCTGGCAATTAACAGTCGACACTATACCCAGTCACCCGGCACTGTCACGGTGACAATTTCGAAACAAAACCAACAGGTCATTATCACCTGGTCAGATTCAGCACCCGGTGTGATGGATGCTGATTTGAGCAGATTGTTCGAACGCCTGTACCGGGTAGACAGTTCGCGCAATAGCAATACGGGTGGCTCAGGACTGGGACTGGCAATATGTCAGAATATTGTTAAGGCTAACCAGGGCTCGATTAAAGCTGAACATTCACCACTGGGGGGTGTTTCGATAGTGATCACCTTACCATTGGTAGAGAGTTAGGGACTTGAATGGTACATCCTGTTGTTATAGTTGAAGACGAAGTGAAAATTGCCGTGCTTTTGCAGGATTACTGTGAAGATGCCGGCTACAAAACACATGTTTTTCATAACGGTGACGAGGCCCTTGCCTGGCTAAAACAAAATACCGCCAGACTGGTGCTGCTCGATTTAATGTTACCCGGTACGGATGGATTGACCATTTGCCAGGAATACCGCAAACAGTCCGATGTGCCGGTAATTATGATTACCGCCAGGGTTGAAGAAATTGATCGCCTGTTGGGTCTTGGGCTGGGCGCCGATGATTATATTTGTAAACCGTTTAGTCCGCGTGAAGTAATAGCCCGCATAAAGTCTATATTGAGACGAGTCGAAAAGCCGCGCCAACCCAGCTCAGAGCTTAAACTTGATGAGGCTTCGTTTCGTATCTACTACAAAGATCGGGACGTCGAACTGACATCGGTCGAATTTAACCTGTTAAAAACCATGTACGACCAGCCCGGCCGAATATTCTCACGTGACCAGCTGATGGAGCAGATCTATACCGATTATCGAGTGGTCAGCGATCGCACCATTGACAGCCACATAAAAAAGTTACGTAAAAAATTAACCGCAATAGACTTGCATGACCCGGCAATACATTCGGTTTACGGGGCCGGCTATAAAATCGAGTAGGTTTAAGCGCAACGGTTACTCCAGGCCCTACCATCTTCCACTTTCTGGTCATAGTGTTTACACACTTGGCTTCCATACTGATTGCTCGACTAACACTAAAAGTGGAGAATCAAAATGAAAGCCTCGAATCTGTTAATAGCAACCCTGCTGATTATCAGCCAACCCTTAATTGCCGCTCAGGATGATGCGCAGCAACGTCCCGATATCGACTACCTGGTCTCACAACTAAACCTCGATGCGAACAAAACCACTCAATTGAAGGCAATCATGTCGGAACATCGTCAGCAAATGCAATCCATGCGTGATCAAAAACAGGAAGCACGCGAACAAATGCACAAGATGCGCACCCAGCATCGCGAGCAACTGCTCACTGTATTGAGCTATGAGCAACTATACAAATTTGACGAGTACATGCACCAGTTTCGTCCTAAACGATCGAAAGGATCGGACCGGAAGCAGTAATAGTAATAATTGTCATTACTCCAGCTTGCCCATTAGTGTCCGGAATAAATATTAATTAAGCTAATTTACTATCTACGATCAAAGACTTATCGGGCAATACAAGTGGTAGGACTTAATTTGACATAAAAAGTCGAAATTAAAGTCGTCATACCGGACTTGATCCGGTATCCATTATAAATAATTTCTGAAGGTAATCTTGGCACCGTAATAAGCCAATCAATCAACAACTTATCTAATTTCATAAATTAGTTTCAATGGATCCCGGATCAAGTCCGGGATGACGGGTGGGATTTTCATCGAGTTTCGTAATTACCTTGATTTACTCCGGACACTAGTATCCAGCTTGCCGGATTCTGATGTCGAATTAACTTGGGGCATCTAGACCACCCTCACCCCTGCCCTTTTATGCCCTCGGGTACTCCCTCAAGGGAGAGGGTGTATATATGTCCCCTTGTATTTTCCGTTCCTGCATCAGGCTGTAAAAAAGTCACAGACCTTCCTCCACGGCGCTCACTTGCTGATTTCTTGCACATTAGTTACACATTCCTGACGAATACTGAATGGCATCAAAAAATAATCAGGACAAAGCCATGCCAAATAAAACCTTTTCGGTTAATCCTTTACACCTGGACCTGTTCACCCTGGCGCTAGTGATATCGGTATTGCTGCTAACCAGCTGCGGCGGCGGCAGTGATACCACTGCGACTGCCAACACCACCGCCGCCACTGATACCACGACGCTCTCGAATCTTGGTCAACGACTTTATTTCGACACAAACCTTTCTAACCCACCGGGGCAGTCCTGCGCCAGTTGTCACCTGCCGGCCACAGGCTTTGCCGACCCGGACAAGATCATGCCAACATCCGAGGGAGCAGTTGTAGGCCGTTTTGGTAATCGAAATTCACCGACTGCCGGTTACGCCGCCCATATCCCGCCATTCCATTTCGAGACCGGTGGCCCCGGTGGTGGACAGTTTGTTGGTGGTCAGTTCCTCGATGGGCGCGCGAGCACGCTGGAGTTACAGGCGCAGGGGCCTTTTCTCAACATACTTGAAATGAACATGGCCGACAAAGACGCGGTTATCACGCAGATCAAGGCGGCTGATTATGCTGCCGATTTTGAAGCCGTGTTTGGCAGCGAATCACTCGATGATACCGATGCCGCCTATGTCCAGGTTTCAGAGGCTATCGCTGCATTTGAAAGAACCGAACTGTTTTCTCCGTTCAGTTCAAAATTTGATGCTGTTCGAAGTGGTGCTGATGTATTTACCATCGCCGAACAAAACGGGCAAAACCTGTTTAATGGCAAGGCGGATTGTGCGCGCTGCCACCGGACGCGCGATGGTGCACCACAGGTTTTTTCCGATTTCGAGTATAGTAATATCGGCGTACCGGCAAATCCAGACAACCCGTTTTTGACACTCGATCCAACGCTCAACCCCGATGGCCTTACCTTTATTGACCTCGGCCTTGGTGGCGTTGTTGCCGACGTTGGCGAAAACGGCAAATTCCGAACCCCGACGCTGCGTAACATCGACAGCACGGCACCTTATATGCACAATGGCGTTTTCGATACACTGGCCGAAGTGATCGACTTCTATAATCGACGCGATATTGATGGCGTTATTCCTGAAGTCAACCAAAATATAGACAACGGTGGTAACATTGGTAACCTGAATCTTAGCCCGGCTGAAATAGCCGATTTGATCGATTTTTTACAAACTCTTAGCGATGCGTAATTTTTAGAGGAAACATTTTGTATTTAGTCAGACAGTTAATCCTGGGCGGCCTGCTTTTTGCTGGTACCGCTATTGCGGACACTCAAC
>JBGUEB010000275.1:0-4391 GCA_041821565.1 Gammaproteobacteria bacterium
ATGCATAAGAGTCGATTGGGTACCGTTATCGTAGATTGCAAAACAGGCGATTTAAAACGCGAGGCAAGTTTCTGGAGCGCCGCACTGGGATCGACTCCAGGCAAATCTGATGAGCGCTACATTTTTCTCAAAGGCAAAGAAGATGAAGTGCAGGTAGTTCTGCAAAAGGTCGATCATCCCAGCCGGGTTCATATCGATATAGAAACAGACGATATCGAGGCAGAAGTTAAACGCCTGGAATCACTCGGCGCCAGCATCGTCGAAAGACTGGAAAGATGGGTGGTTATGGAAGCACCCAGTAAACACCGCTTCTGTGTCATTGGCCCGACGCGACCTGATTTTGCCGGGAACGCGAATACCTGGGAGTAAAAATCGCTGATACCGAAAACAACTAGATTGTAATATTTTGTATTAGATCTTACAAAGCTTGTATGATTTGCTCCCACCTGAATGGCCGCTTAGGCTCAGTAAGCTGCCGGCCGTGAGCCTTGATAATGATAGGCGGCAAACAACCCGAGGCAGACACCTGATAGTGATAAGCCAACACTTCATACAGTGGCAGTTTATTTCTATCGGAGAATTATAAAATGACGGCTAGCACTAACATCGCGCGTATTTTTTGCATCGGCCAGAATTATATCGCGCACATCAAGGAACTCTCTAATCCTATGCCAGAAAAGCCGGTGATATTTATGCGCCCGCTGTCTTGCCAGGTGCCACCGGGAGAAGAGATTCATTTTCCAAAGCACGGCAAACTGCTTCACTACGAAGTCGAAGTGGTCGTCCGCATCGGAAAACAGGGGCAGAATATAAATGAAGAGGAAGCACTGTCCTATATTGATGCGGTTACTCTCGGGGTAGATTTAACCCTGCGTGATTTACAAAAACGGGCGAAACAAAAAGGTTTACCCTGGGAAGAGGCAAAATCTTTCGAACAAAGCGCTCCGCTGGGTGAGTTCCTGCCCTATGAGCCTGCCGTGATTAATCTGAAAAATTTAAACTTTACCTGCAAAATTAACGGCGAGCTGAGACAAAATGGAAATACCGATGACATGCTATTCAGTTTTGAAAGGCTAATAGCCGAGCTGAGTAAAATCTGGATATTAAAACCGGGTGACATGATCTACACCGGCACGCCCTCCGGCGTAGGGCCGCTGCAAATTGGCGATAGCATAGAAGTCGAAAACGATCGAATAGGGTCTTTTAGCTGGTCAATTATCGAGTAAGCCCAGCACTGCTTGTAACAGGCTCACGGGAAAACTCAGCTATTCCCCAGGGCCGACTCCAGGACACAGGCAAGGTGCAGGCTCTCACGGTGTGCACCGTCATAAATCTGGTGCCGGCAACTGGTGCCATTGGCGATTATCAATGTATCAGGGTCAGCGGCACACACGGCAGGTAGCAGACTCAGCTCCGCCATCTTCATCGAGACCTCGAAATGACTCGCCTCGTAACCGAAGGCGCCGGCCATACCGCAACAGCCAGAATCGATTACTTCAACTTCCAGGTCTGGTACTAATGCCAATGCCTGCTGCATCGCCGACATGGTAGCAAAGGCTTTTTGATGACAGTGCCCGTGTACGATTGCCCGCCTTGCCGATATGGGTTTCAAATCGAGCTGGAGATTTCCGGCCTGGTGCTGCTGCGCCAGAAACTCTTCCAGTAGCAGGGCATGCTCGGATAGCGCATCGGTTTCTGCACCGGGTATCATGCTTTTGAATTCATCGCGCAGGGTCAACAGGCAGGATGGCTCAAGACCAATGATGGGTACACCCCGATCAACATAAGGCTTCACGGCATCGAGCACGCGTTGGGCTTCGAACCGCGCTTCATCTACCAAACCAACCGCAAGAAAAGTACGTCCACTACACAGGGGGTGTCCGCCGTCGAGGGGCCGTAGCAGTTGTACCTGGTAGCCCGCGGCAGCAAGCACCTTGAGAGCAGCTCGCGCAATTTCAGGCTCAAAATAGCGTTCAAAGGTATCAACCAGCAATACTACTTCGCCATTCCCCGGCTCTTGTGAATTTATCTGCTCCCGATTATCGTCAAAATAATCAGAACGCCATTGCGGCAGACTACGCGCTCAGACCGAGCAATTTCTCACTGATCCAGGCCAGGGCAGGAATTCGATCGCGTAAATTCATGATAAAACTCAAGCGCGAGGCCAGTGGCGCATAGCGAGGCAACCAGGCGATTAACCGGTCTCTCAGCGGCAAGCGATGATGCTTGCGATACTGGTGCAGAAATTCAACTTTCATCTTCGCCATGTCGATACCGGTGGGGCATTCACGCTTGCAGCCCTTACAGGCAACACATAAATCCATGGTGTCGTACATTGCATCGGATATCAGCGCATCGGCACCCAGTTGGCCACTGATCGCCAGGCGCAGGGTATTAGCCCGTCCACGCGTCAAATGCTGCTCATCCCGGGTGACGCGAAAGGAGGGGCACATCACGCCGACATCTGCCTTGCGACAGGCGCCATTGTTATTGCACATCTCGACAGCACCGCCTAACCCGCCCCACTCCGACCAGTCCAAAGCGGTTTCTATCGGTGCCACCTGGTAATTCGGGCCATAACGAAATAGCGACCGATCGTCCATGCGCTGAGCTTTTACGATTTTGCCCGGATTGAACAAACCCTCCGGATCGAAAGCCTGTTTGACTTCTTCAAAAGCACGAACCATGCGCGAACCGAACATACGTTCGTGAAATTCTGACCTGGCGATGCCATCTCCGTGTTCACCCGAATGTGAACCCTTGTACTCTTCAACAATTTCAAGGGTTTCTTCCATAATGGCGCGCATTTTCGTCGCTCCGCTATCTTCTTTCATATTAAGTATTGGGCGTACATGCAGGCAACCGACCGAGGCATGCGCATACCAGGTACCCGTGGTGCCGTGCTTCTCAAACACCTGGGTCAAACGATCGGTGTACTCGGCAAGATCTTCCAGGCGTACCGCGCAGTCTTCGACAAATGATACTGGCTTACCATCACCCTTCATCGACATCATGATGTTGAGCCCGGACTTTCGTACTTCCCATACTGCCGTTTGGAAATCCGCGTCTAGCACCTCGACCACCGCGCCAGGAAAACCGAGGTCGGCTATCAATTCGACAAGCTGTTTAAGTTTATCCAGTTGCTGCCTGCGATCCTCGCCAGCGAATTCCACCAGTAACAACGCCTCCGGTTCGCCCTGAACGAAACGGTCCACTGTCGTTCGGAACAACGGAATTTCGCGTGATAGATCGATCATCGTACGATCGACCAGTTCCACTGCACTGGGATCGAGCTTGACGATATGCTGCGCCGAATCCATCGCCTGGTGAAAACTGGGGAAATGACATACGCCCAGTACTTTCTGCTGGGGAATCGGTTGTAACCTCAGTTGCAGGCGAGTGAAAAATGCCAGCGTACCCTCTGAACCTACCAGCAAGCGCGCAAAGTTGGAAGATTCGGCATCGGCAATTTCATCGATGTTATAACCACCGACGCGTCGCAGTAGCTGGGGAAAGCGGTTCGCGATCTCGTGCGCCTCGCGTTGACCCAACTCTGTTATTTTGCGCACCAGCTCGGCACAGGAGCCATCCCGGGTGGTGTGCGCCAAATCGGAAAAGTGCGCGGCGCTGCTATCGGCCAAAATGGCATCGATAGCCTGGACATTGTGCACCATGTTACCGTAGCGAATAGAACGCGCGCCGCAACTGTTATTGCCTGCCATACCTCCGAGGGTTGCCCGATTACCGGTTGAGACATCGACCGGATAGAATAGCCCCCGTGGCTTTAATTGCCGGTTAAGTTGATCGAGTACGAGACCGGGTTGAACACTGACGACTCGCGACTCGGCGTCGAATTCCAGCACCTGGTTCAAGTACTTGGTGGTATCGACAACAAGTGCTGTGCCGACGGTCTGTCCAATCTGAGAAGTACCTCCGCCGCGTGGCAACACGGGGATGCCTTCGTCACCGGCGATTTGAATGGCTCGCACTATGTCCTGCTCGCTACGCGGCATCACGACGCCTATCGGTTCTATCTGGTAAATCGAGGCATCCGTACTGTAGCGACCGCGACTAAAGGCATCAAACAGAACCTCGCCCTCCAACTCATTTCGCAACCTGGCAGCGAAATCGCTATCACCAATACGCGCTGAATGGGGAGTAGATTTTTGACGATTCATCACATTTATAGCCAAATGAGTCCGGGATCGATTCTGACGACTCAAACAATAGTGAATCAAAATAATCTCGACTATCCCTGAATTTTAGTCGGGGTTGCGCAACTCGCGCGGGTAAGGCAGGATTGTCGCCCATAGAAAAAAATATAACAAATATTTAAGAAAGCTCTGCATAAGTCATCCATGACTGAGCAGAGCACGATAAATAAAAAGTGT
>JBGUEB010000276.1:0-4345 GCA_041821565.1 Gammaproteobacteria bacterium
GACAGGGATGTCGGTGCTAGAGCAATGCAGGAGCAACTTGCCGCGTTTGCCATATTTCCCCTGATCTTCGTTCCCCTCATGCAACATGCGAGCTAGATAGATTTTATATTCAGGTAAGTTTCTGTTTTAACTCGGCCAGTAGTCGACGAGCATCTTTTGTATTGCTGGCGAGGTAATTGACATGCCCCATTTTGCGGCCAGCTCGAGCTTCGGTTTTGCCGTAGAGATGCAGTTTGGCATCACCCAGACTCAGTATCTCGCTCCATTCAGGAATCCCGTCCTGCGGCCAAATATCACCTAGTATATTCCACATTGCTACCGCGGTATGCTGCCGGGTTGAGCCGGCCGTCAAACCACACATCATGCGTACCTGCTGTTCAAACTGGGAGGTTTCACAGGCATCGAGTGTATAGTGGCCCGAATTATGGGGACGTGGCGCCATTTCATTTACCAGCACCTGGTTATCGCTGGAGATAAAAAATTCAACCGCAAGTACGCCGCAATAATCCAGCCCTTCGGCAATTCGACAGGCGGCCCGCCTAACTTCCTCAGCCAGGTCCTGGGAAAGATCTGCCGGTGCCACCGAGACATCGAGAATACCTTTGGCATGTTCATTTTCTGCTAACGGAAAACAATCGATAGCACCCGATTCGCTCCGACACAAAACCACCGATACTTCCTGGGCAAGCTCAATTTTTTTCTCCAGAACGCAGGGCCGCCCGTCGATTTTTTTGTAAATGGCGCATAATTCATCGAATGATTCACACACCACCTGGCCCTTGCCATCGTATCCCAGCGTTGCGCTTTTCAGTATCGCGGGAAATTCGAAACTACGCGCTGCTGTGATATCGGCTTGCGAATCGATCGCCATATATGCCGCCACATTTAATCCTTGTGCGCTAAAATAATTTTTTTCGAGTACCCGGTTTTGGGCGATACGCAAAGCGCTGGCTGAGGGATGGACTGGTAAAAACTGGGCAAGATACTCAAGCGTGTCTGCTGGAATATTCTCAAATTCGGTGCTGATTGCGGCGCAATGCTGAGCCAGGTAATCGAGCGCGTCTCGATCACTATAGGCCGCCTCGAGATGCTTGCTCGCCATTTTACCAGCGGGGCTGTTGGTATCCGGATCGAGTACTATGACTTCGTATCCCATGGTCCTTGCCGCGGTAACAAACATGCGCCCGAGCTGCCCACCACCCAGCATGCCCAGGGTATTGCCCGGCAGTATCATTAGTCCTGGGGAGGCAAGGTCATCGCCAACACGGTATCACGCTGCTGCTCGCGGAAACTATCAAGCCTTTTCGCCAGCACAGCATCGTTAATGGTCAACATCGAGACCGCAAATAACGCAGCATTAATCGCACCGGCTTTGCCGATTGCAAAAGTAGCCACTGGGATACCTTTCGGCATTTGGACGATGGACAACAGAGAATCCTTACCGTGCAAATGTTCGGTGGGTACCGGTACGCCTAAAACCGGTATTGTCGTATTCGCTGCCAGCATGCCAGGCAAGTGGGCTGCACCGCCGGCTCCGGCAATAATGCAGGAAAAATTTTCTTCGCGCGCGGCCTTGCCGAATTCCGCGAGTAAATCAGGTGTCCGATGCGCCGAAACTATTTTCGCCTGGTACTCAACGCCAAAGCGTTCGAGGTATTCAACCGCGTGCTGCATCACCGGCCAATCGCTATCACTGCCCATTACCACTGCTACCACGGGTGCCGACATGACTCTCTCCAAGTAATCCCGAAAAAGCGAGCGATTATAACCCTATTTATTGTGAAAAAACTAATTCAGTCCGCATGTTGTATGAAGGGAACGAATTTCAGGGTAAATATGGCAAACAAGGTTGATTGATCGCCAGATTTTTCCTGAATTCGTTCAGGCACAAACTGTAATATACAAATATGTGAACAATCGATGGTAAATCGGCGAAACATAAAGAAATACATCAATATGGGTGCCGCCTTCATACGACATGCGGACTAATCGAGGCTATATGTTATTATTTCGTCCCTGTTTTTTCATATCCAAATATCAGCATCATAGAAATGAACTCAGTAGCCGAATCGCCAGCAATATTCGAAACCAACATTGAAAACCTCGAACTGATCGCAAGAGGCAAAGTCCGCGACATATACCGTATCGACGACGATCACATGCTTATAGTCACTACCGATCGTCTATCCGCGTTCGACGTTGTGTTTCCACAGCCCATTCCTGAAAAAGGCGAATTGCTAACCCGTATTTCCAACTTCTGGTTTGATCTAAGTAGTGACCTGGTCGTCAATCATCTGACGAACCTGAAGTTACAGGACTATGTCTCCGAGCAGGACTTTATCGAACTCGCCCCTCGCTCTATCATCGTGCGCAAACTGAAAACCTTACCGGTAGAAGCCATCGTACGAGGTTACGTGATCGGCTCTGGCTGGAAAGACTACCAGGCCAGCGGCCAGATCTGTGGGATCGAGTTACCCGTGGGATTACAACAGGCGCAACAACTAGCCGAACCCATTTTTACCCCTTCCACCAAGGCAGAAGTAGGCGACCACGATATCAATGTCGACTTCGAACATACTATCGATCTAATTGGTGAGCAGCGCGCCAGGCAAATTCGTGATGTCAGTATTCGGCTATACAGGATGGCCGCGGATTATGCACGCCCCAGGGGCATTATCATCGCCGATACCAAGTTTGAATTCGGGCTCGATGAAAATGATCAACTGGTATTAATCGATGAGATACTAACACCCGACTCATCACGATACTGGCCAGCCGATCAATATCGCGTGGGTACCAGCCCACCCAGTTACGACAAGCAGTTTATTCGCGACTACCTGGAAACCCTGGACTGGGACAAGACTCCACCGGCACCGCATATTCCACAGGATTTGATCGACAAGACCCGTGAAAAATATCAGCAGGTGCACGATATACTGATAGACAATTCCGACTAGCTGTCTTTGAGTGATATGTGTGCTAGAAAAATCTTGCCAGTTCCAGCAACAGATAGTCATCATCTTCGAAAACAAGCAAGAGATCGTCATCAGCGATATATGGAAATAGTTGCATTTCCAGAGTGCCTTTCCAGCTGTCTCCGAACCGTCGACTAGCTTCAAGCCGAAAAGTCTGGCTCCCCTTCTCTGTGTCGACGACATATCCAGCGAGCAGATCGGTACTCGCCGCATCGTTAAAAGCGAGGCGCGCACCGAGAAATAAATCGCGATCAAATACATCTCGTTTGGGTGCTTCTGGACCATTGTAGGAATATTCCACCAGGGTTCCGAGGTTAATGTCTGATTCGAAAACACTATAAAAGGTATACTCGAAGCCCCCGGTAAAAGCCTGGTAGGAACGAGTTTTGGTATCCCGGTGTATCGCCTCCAGTTTCCACAGCCACTCCTCGGTAGTTAGCTGCGCATCGATAGAGTACTGTGTCATTTGCAAGTACACCGGAATTAAAACCGGCGCACCAGTAGTACCGAGTCCGGGAATCAGTTCGGGCTGCCGATCCGTACCCTTGAAGAATGACAGTCCAATGTCAAGCTCATCGTAAGTCTGTGAAAAACGAAACGAGTAATCTACATGGTCCTTACCATCGGCAGACTCATAGCTGGTCTGCGACTCGTCAACTACCAGCGGTAACCTTGGTCTGCCATTCTCACCCGGGAAATTACGCTCCCGAAATCCCGGTAATACCAGGAAATCAAGCACACCCCAATCCTCGTAATGTTTTAAATGAATCATCTGCTGGCCAAGCTTATCTTCACCGTCGATCCCTTCGACCAGATCAATCTGGTTGATGACGTCAACCAGGTGACGTGTTTCGGTCACGCCCCAGAACATGGTATTAACCCCGACGCGCCATTCATTATCGCCGCTGAGATGCAACCAGAGCAGCTCGCGGACATCAACATGATTACGATTTTCATCCTTCGACCCGGCGCGCATAAATAATTCAACGCTCCAGTTGTCATCACCTTCATTCCAGTCACCCACCACTCTGGGTTGGAAAGACAGGCTCAGGTCGTCACTCAATTGATTCGGAAACTTGGGGGGATTCGGAAAGCTGATAGCTTCCGCTGCGAGGTTGCCCGAAAAGTCCTGTGCTCCACTCAGAACCGGCCAGGCGACTAACAAGGCCAGAATGACTACTCGTTTCACTCTAGCCCGCATATTGCACAAAGGCGGTTAGCAGATTGATGAAAATAGTTATAATTCAATAGTTTATTTAAGAATGCTGACATAATCGAAAACTACAGCTTGTACCTGATCTTATTCACATGGATGTGATGTATGCAAGTAATGCAGCGGTCCGGCGTCCCGGAGCATTTACTTGCCCGCC
>JBGUEB010000277.1:0-4288 GCA_041821565.1 Gammaproteobacteria bacterium
CTGGAATGGCAAATCCAGCCGAAAGCAGCGATTCAAGGCCTACACCAAGGTAGACGTCGGCAGGGCCGGTGTCTTCGACTTCTTCATCATCATCATCTTCGCTCGCCTGCGAGATGGCGGGCATCGGTATCGCGTTCGGATCTTCATTCGGATCAACATAACCAACCAGTACGTCAGTTAATTTGGCTTCTTCTTCGCGTACCTGGTTGTAGCGCTCGAGAATAAGCCGCATCGTATCCGGGTAGCGGGCGAGAGAACTCATGGCCTGGTTCAGGCCGTTTTCGATGCGCCTTGCAATCTTGATTTCGCCTTCACGGGTTAACAACTCAACCGTTCCCATTTCACGCATGTACATGCGCACCGGATCGGTTGTACGTCCAAATTCGCTATCCAGCGAGGCCAACGCAGCCGCTGCTTCTTCGGCGGCGTCTTCGTCCGGCTCGGTCTCGGTATCGTTGAGAATTTCGTTGCTTTCGGCTGGTGCGGACTCATGGACTTTAATGCCCATGTCGTTAATCATGCGAATGATATCTTCGATTTGTTCCGGCTCTACAATCCCTTCCGGAAGGTGATCATTGACTTCTGTGTAGGTCAGAAATCCCTGCTCCTTGCCTTTCGCAATAAGTTCTTTTAGACGTGATTGTTGATCTTGATCCATGGTGCCTCGACGATAATTGAAATGCTGCAGACTAATCCACCAGTATATAAGACTTTTTTCAGCTTTTCCAAGGTATCTACCCGTAAAATCAATGATTTGTCGATAATTGTTTTAGTTCCTGCTTTTCCGATTCAGACAGCGATTCGCCGGCCTGCAATTTGCCGATTAGTAATTTTATGCGGTGGTCAATATATTTAACCTGAAGCCGCCGCAGGCAATCATCAAACATCTGTTCGATGTTCTGGTCGTGTTCCATCGCAGGCTGCATCGCGGCCAGTTTGTAGAGGTGCGTTTCGTGTTCGTTACCCTTGAAGCGATCGAGCAGATTCTGCGTACTGATGCCGGGTTCCTCGTGGATTTGATCCATCAATAGCAACAGTAAATCGACACCTGGAATCCTGGTTTCGGCGAGTTCGTGCTGAATCCCGGTGTTGTCTGCCAGCGATGGCTTTAACAGCAGCAAATTGATCGCCAGGCGGGTAGGGGTCCAGTTTTGTTCGGGTATACGTATCACTGTTTCGGCTACCGGCTTTTCATGTCCCAAAATCCCGAGCAGTCGGTTGTCGAGTTTTACCGCAAGCTGGCGCTCGACTTCACCGAGGATCTGGTCTTTCAGGCTCTGCAGGGGTATTTGCATATAGTAGGGGCGAAGGCGGTCCAGAAACTGGGATTTTCCCTCCAGGGATTTAACATTGCACTCCGACAACAGGGTCGCAAACAGGAATCCAGTCAATGTTGCCGCACTATCCACCTGTTCCTGAAAATACTCCTTACCATGCTCCCGAATATAGCTGTCGGGGTCCTGGCCGTCGGGTAAAAACAAAAACCGCGCCAGGCGTCCCTCTTTAAGGGAGGGTAAACATTGTTCCAGAGAGCGCCAGGCGGCTTTCCTGCCGGCGCTGTCGCCGTCAAAGCAAAATACCAGGGTCTTACAGCTGCGAAACAGCTTCTCGATTTGATCGTTGTTAATAGCGGTGCCGAGTGTGGCAACTGCGGTCTTCACGCCGTGTTCGGCGAGGGCGATAACATCCATGTATCCTTCGGTGATAAAAATCTGGTCGATTTGCTGGACTGCCTTCTTCAGTTCGTAGAGACCGTAGATTTCGCTACCTTTATGAAATACCGGCGATTCGGGCGAATTCAGGTACTTGGGATTGTCCTCTGCGGCGATAACGCGGCCGCCAAAGGCGATGGTTCGCCCGCGTCGGTCCCGGATTGGAAACATGATGCGATGACGGAATCGATCGTAAGCCTGACCGTTATCCTTTTCTATCAGCATTCCGGCCGCGGTTAGCGGTTTGCGTTCACCACTGAGATTATTCCAGCCCGGCGGTGCATAACCGATAGCAAAATCTTTTGCCGTCTCTCCGCTAATACCACGTTGCTTGAGGTACTCGATCGCCTCGGTATGCAGCTTGAGCTGTTGCAGGTAGTAATCGCTGCATTGCTGCAGGGTGGTGTAGATAGAATCCGAGCCCTTTTCCGGAGCGGCTGGCGCCTGTCCCTTTTCGTAGGGGATATCCAGCCCGAGCATCGCGGCCAGCGATTCGATCGCCTCGACATATTCCATGTGGTCGTATTCCATCAGGAAGCTAATCGCGTTACCGTTTTGCTGGCAGCCAAAACAATGATAAAACTGTTTATTCTGGCTGACCGAAAATGAAGAGGTTTTTTCGTTGTGAAAAGGGCAGCAGGCCCAGAAATCATTGCCTTTCTTTTTCAGCGGAACACGTGAATCTATGACCTCTACTATGTCAATGCGATTGAGGAGATCGTCGATGAATGCCCGGGGAATTCTGCCAGCCATGAAGTCGGGTTAACCAGTGCCTAAACAATGCCTAGGCGGCATTGCTTTGCAGTGTTTCCAGCAGCGAATCAAATTCAGCGGCCTTGGGTTTAACCATCCAGATCTTGCGTTTGAAATGGCTGAAGTTCTCGAGGATATATTGCCCCCATTCGCTGCCGGTTTCGTCGACGTATTCCTGTATCGCCGCGGTCAGGTAAACCCGGTGGCTTTCCATACTACCATCGATAATGCGGTGTATATCGATTAACTCGTTATTGATGCGGTCGATGAAACTACGGTCGAGATCGAGTACGTAGGCGATACCGCCTGTCATGCCGGCACCAAAGTTAACCCCGGTATTGCCCAGTATGGTGACGATACCACCAGTCATGTATTCGCAACCATGATCGCCAATTCCTTCGACTATGGCGTTTGCACCAGAGTTTCGCACCGCAAAGCGTTCACCGGCAAGGCCTGCCGCGAATAACTTGCCACCGGTAGCACCGTAGAGACAGGTGTTGCCGATTATGGTCGAGTCCTGTGATTTGAAGTGGCTATTCGCAGGCGGCCTGATCACTACCTTACCGCCGGCCATGCCCTTACAGACATAGTCGTTGGCGTCACCTTCGAGGTTCATGTTGAGACCGCCGGCATTCCAGACGCCAAAACTCTGCCCGGCAGTTCCAGTCAGGTGCAGCGTAATCGGGCTATTGTCCATGCCGTGATTACCGTGTAACCGTGCAATTTCTCCTGACAACCTCGCACCGATAGATCGATGTGTATTTTTTACCTGGTAGTTAAATTCTCCACCACTAGAATCTTTGATCGCTGGCATGCAGTCGGACACCATTTGTTCGGCCAACTCGCCTTTATCAAAGGGTTGGTTGCGATCATGCGTGCAATACTGGGGCAATTCAGGCGCCAGCCCACCGTCATCCAGTATTGGATTAAGATTCAAATTTTGTTGGCCGGGAGTATTACCTTCGACAGCTTCGAGCAGATCGGTTCTACCGATCAGGTCTTCGAGTCTGCGTACACCAAGCGAGGCAAGAATTTCACGGACTTCCTGGGCAATAAAACGAAAGTAGTTTTTCACCTTTTCGGTGGTACCGGTGTAGTGTAATTCTCGAAGTATCGAGTTCTGCGTGGCGATACCGGTAGCACAGTTGTTGAGATGGCATATACGCAGGTATTTGCAACCCATGGCGACCATCGGGCCGGTACCGAAGCCAAAACTCTCGGCGCCAAGGATAGCGGCCTTGACCACGTCGAGGCCGGTTTTAAGGCCGCCGTCCGTCTGGATGCGGACTTTTTCACGCAGGCCATTGGCACGCAGTACCTGATGGGTTTCGGTAAGCCCCAGTTCCCAGGGGGAACCGGCATATTTAACCGAGGTCAATGGGCTCGCCCCGGTACCGCCGTCATAACCGGCGATGGTGATCAAATCGGCATAGGCCTTGGCGACTCCGGCAGCGATAGTGCCGACGCCCGCCGCTGCTACCAGTTTGACCGAGATCAGGGCCTGGGGATTCACCTGCTTGAGGTCAAAAATCAGTTGGGCCAGATCCTCGATCGAGTAAATATCATGATGCGGCGGCGGCGATATTAAGGTTACCCCGGGTTCAGAGTTTCTCAGCCTTGCGATTAACGCGTTGACCTTTTTACCTGGCAACTGGCCACCTTCTCCGGGTTTGGCACCCTGTGCGATCTTGATTTGCATTTCGTCGGAATTCACCAGATATGCGCTGGTCACCCCGAATCGTCCCGACGCCACTTGCTTGATCGCGCTTCGCCGTGAATCGCCGTTGGCATCGGGCGTCCAGCGTTTGGGGTCCTCGCCGCCC
>JBGUEB010000278.1:0-4286 GCA_041821565.1 Gammaproteobacteria bacterium
TTAGCCGAAATATGAAGTTCCTGTTTCGCGAACGGGTATGAGTATCTATATATGGCCGAATCCGGTCCCACATCTGGGCTTTCTGTTCAGCGTTGTAATATATTCGAGGTCTAAGGGCCATTTCCTACACTCCATCTTTTACTTAAGGATAAAGTGTTGCGTCGATCAGTTGAACCCACCGCACATACCGGACGCTGTGAAGATTAAGATTGGTGGTCGATACTAATCCAGGGTTAACGATTAAACCAGCGTTTCCTCGCTGCATCAGGCACGAGTTTGTCGAACTTGATTGGCCGCTAATTATCACTCCAGGTAGTAACCATCGAATTCTTTCACCGTTGAAATGCTGAGTAGCGTTCGCATCTGTGTGATCGACGGAATATTAGAGAGTTTGTTACGCAACAGGATCTCATAGTCGGCCGTGCTGCGCGCGGCGACTCGCATCAGGTAATCGAACTCACCGGTGATTAAATGAACCTCCAATACTTCCGGCATATTCTCGATAGATTCTTCGAAAGCTGTATGTGCCTCCTTGCGTTGAGAAGTTAGTGTCACTTCAATGAAAACCTGTAGCTCCAGACCGAGGGCACGTCGGTTCAAATGCGCCGCGTAATGGCTGATAACGCCTTTCGCTTCGAGTAATTTTACCCGTCGGTGACAGGCGGACAGTGACAGGCCGATACGCTCGGATAGCTCGGCCATGGATATATTTCCTTGCTTCTGTAAATAGGAAAGTATTCTTCTGTTGGTGATATCTATGGGAAAATTTCCTATTTTATGCTTGGATCGGATAAATTTTACGAATATTTACTGATATTACAACGAATATACAAAAGTATTTCTGCCCGTTACTGGTTAATCTATGTGGGTGCCAAATTCGGTATAAAAAATCCTGTAGGAGGAAATATGTCTATTAAATATGTAGTCGCTTGCGATGGAAGCCCGGCTTCCGGACGCGCGGTGGCCTTTGCTATTGATCATGCCAGAAGCAATGGCGGCTCGGTTTTGCTTGCGCATGTGCTCGAATGGTCGCCCTACTCATTCCTGACGCCAGAAGAGCTGGACGAGCGTCACAAGCGCAGGGGAGAAGAGCTTGCGCGTGCCAAGACCGCCCTGGTCGATCCTATTCTGGCATCGGTTTCGACTGACGGTGTCGAGATCGATTCGGTGATCAAGTATGGGCATGTAGCGGAAACCCTGTCTGATATCGCCACTGAATCCGGGGCAACGCAAATGGTCATCGGGCGCACCGGGCAGAGTAGCATCAAGGTGCGCGTTTTTGGATCTGTCGCCGGTACGCTGGCGCAAATCGCTCCGGTTCCCTGCACCATCGTTCCCTAACCAATTCAGGATAAAAAATGAAAATAAATAAATTATATTCGGCCCTGGCGGTCTTTGGGCTCGCACTCATATCTAATCCGGCGCTTGCCCAGTCTGTCGATGAAACTGTCAATCAGATGTTCTCCAGTGCCACCGGTTGGTTCGTTAGTTTTATCTTCAGTCCTTTTCCCGGCACTTCCTTTCCCTGGATAGTAGCCTGGCTGGTTGTCGCGGCGACCGTATTTACGTTCTATTTCGCGTTTATTCAGTTTCGGGCTTTCCCGCATTCGATTTCGCTGGTCAAGGGTGACTACTCGGATCCGAACGACGCGGGCGAGGTCAGCCATTTCCAGGCGCTGGCAACGGCACTTTCCGGAACCGTCGGTCTGGGTAATATCGCCGGTGTCGCGGTCGCGGTCGGCATCGGTGGGCCCGGTGCAACCTTCTGGATGATACTGGCGGGCCTGATGGGTATGGCATCGAAGTTTACCGAATGTACCCTCGGTGTGAAATATCGTAACGAATACGAAGATGGCACAGTCTCCGGTGGTCCGATGTATTATCTGACCAAGGGTTTCGCCGAGCGCGGGTTGCCGGGTGGCAGGTTCCTGGCGATTCTGTTTTCGGTGTTCTGTATCCTTGGTGCTCTCGGTGGCGGAAACATGTTCCAGGCCAACCAGGCGCATCAACAGATCTCCGGAATTGTCGGCGGTTATCCAGGCTGGATCACCGGCATCATTTTCGCCATTGTCGTATTCGCGGTTATTGTCGGCGGTTTGAAATCGATCGCCAAGGTTACCGAGAAGGTCGTGCCTTTCATGGGAATCCTGTACGTGCTCACGGCGCTGGTTATTCTGCTGGTGAACGCGGATAAAATTGGCTGGGCTTTCGGCCAGATTTTTGAAGGCGCTTTTACCGGACTCGGTGTCGCAGGGGGCATGGTCGGTGCGTTGATCCAGGGATTCAAACGGGCCGCGTTTTCGAACGAAGCCGGCGTCGGTTCTGCTGCGATTGCGCACTCCGCGGTTCGTACCAAGGAGCCGATCACCGAGGGTTTTGTCTCGTTGCTTGAACCATTTATCGATACCGTGGTGATTTGCACGATGACCGCGCTGGTTATTATTATTACCGGCCAGTTGACAATGGACCCGGCTACCGGCCATTACATAACCGAGGGCGGACGCATCGTCACCGCTACTGGTGCTTCGGGTGTTGGCCTGACCTCGGCGGCTTTTGAAAGCGCATTCAGCTGGTTCCCCTATGTGTTGGCGATTGCGGTCGTACTGTTTGCCTTTTCGACCATGATCTCCTGGTCATATTATGGTCTCAAGGCCTGGACTTACCTGTTCGGTGAAGGCAAGAACAAGGAAATCACCTTCAAGGTTATTTTCTGCATCTTTGTCGTTATCGGTGCTGCGGCCAACCTCGGTCCGGTGATCGACTTCTCCGACGCGGCGATCTTCGCCATGGCGGTCGTCAATATCATCGGTCTGTATTGCCTCATGCCGATCGTGAAGAGGGAGCTAAACAGCTACCTGGATCGAATGAAGTCCGGCGAAATCAAGAAATTTAAGTAGTTTGCAGTGATTGAAGTGTCGGGCGGGTAACGCCCGGCACTTTTTTGTGGTTTGGAAAACAAAGGACAGACCACGATTATTTGACTGATCTCAGTTAAGCCAAATACGAGTTCTCTCGATTCTAAGGACATCCGCGAGAACGATCCCCGCAATTGGTTTTGACGACGTACAGTAAAGAGTTCATCTATTTCCCTGATGATGGAGACCTGACAGCGCTTCGCTACGACAACTGGAAAGTCGTGTTCGCGCAGCAACGAGCAGAAGGTACTATGCTGGTATGGGGTGAGCCGTATGTTCAGACGCGGATACCCTGGTTGTTTAACTTGAGAACCGATCCTTACGAGAAAGCTACGATTACATCTAATACCTACTGGGACTGGTATCTTGACCATGTGTTTTTACTGGTGCCGGCACAGGATATCGTAGGTGATTTTCTCAAAACCTTTAAGGAGTACCCTCCACGTCAGAAAGCGGCTAGTTTTACCATTGATCAAGTTATGGAGAAACTTGCTCCACCCGGGAGTTAGTCCCGCCGTCGATAAGGTCCAGGCGGAATATATTATGAAAGCTCTACCGATAAAATTTTATCGACTATCGTTGCTGTTGCTGATGACGGCCCTTTTTGCCTGCGCGGGTTATGCTTCGCATTTGTCTGGATCAGGTTAATTCATTCTCCTCGAGTGCGCGATTATTACCCCGCAGGATAACCAGTAACAGGCAACCGTCGGGTGTATGTGAAGAATGTTTCGAGCCGGGTAGCAGGCGCACGAAATCACCGCTCTCGTATTCGACATTATCAATATCAATCAGGGTGCCCTCCAGTACCAGGAATTCTTCGAATCCCATATGCTCATGTGGTTTGGAGACGGCGCCCGCTTCCATGCGCAGTACAAAGCATTCGAAATCACCGTTTAACAATTTTCCACTCAGGGGTATCCAGCTCATACCCGCGATCGAACTTCCGTAGCGGTCATAAGTTTTAAAATTTTTAGCACTTGTATTGATAATTTCGCGCAGTTGGGGGTCTAGCATGATTGCTGGCTCCTGGTTAATAGTACGCTCTTTCTTTCAATTGCTTCGAGCTGCAGACTATCGGTTGAATACTGGAGTCTTGAATCATATAGAAGACACTGGGATGAATAAATCAGCTTTAACAGATTTTTGCATGCCCTGGTACTGATTCAGTAAAAACTATCCATAAATTTTTTTTGTGATGATTAAATTGACTGATCACCCAACAAAGAAACTTGATTGGTTATTCTAACAAGCATCATTAGCATGTCCCCGTTAAAATAAATAATCTGAGGAGCAGCCATGTTCACCAACCCTTTTCACGATCTGTTAGGTTTCCTGACACCTGCCGTCATGCAGACTTATGTCGTTCTCATG
>JBGUEB010000279.1:0-4248 GCA_041821565.1 Gammaproteobacteria bacterium
TTGCTATGCATCGGCGGGCGATCGACCAACCTTGTTTGCCATATTTCCCCTGATCTTCGTTCCCTTCATGCAACATGCGGGCTAGCTTGATGAAATCGATAAAGTCACGACTCACGTTGGTTTCCATGATCGTATTGATCATCTTCATGATTTTAACCGCAATCGTGTTGGAAAGAGCCGTAGGGCAACGGGCATTGTTAGCCGAGGAAGAGCGATTGCAGCTTTTGATCTATAGCCTGTTGGCGGCTGTCGATCGAAACCGCGGTGGATTAAGTATCACTGTTTCCGCTGACCGGTTATTTGAAAACAGTTTAATGATCCGGGATTCAGGCTTATACGCGATTTTTTATAATGCCGAAAAAGAACAAATCTGGCGCTCGCGGTCGATTACTGGTGAATTTCCACATATAGGAAAAATAGATCCGGGTGACTGGCAGTTCAGGACTATGGATCATGCATCGAAGTCATATTTCAGGCTTGCCTTTGCGATCCAGTGGCCCGATGTACGGGACAAGTTACGGCGCTATGATGTTGTTATCTGGCAGGATGCAGGTGAATACTTTGACCAGCTCGATCGGTTTCGGCAAACCCTGTGGGCCTGGCTTATTGTGACAATAGCCCTGTTGCTGATTGTAATGTACCTGGTGATGATGTGGGGTTTGCGCCCATTGAAGAAAGTAGGTCTTGAAATCAAGGCAATTGAAGATAGGCAGCAATCAGGGTTTGAACACAACTATCCGATCGAAATTGCCCCGCTGACCGAAAATCTAAACTTATTGCTCAGCCGTGAACAGTACCAGCAGCAACGATATCGAAATGCCATGGATGACCTGGCACACAGTCTGAAAACCCCGCTCGCAGTACTCAGCGGCCTGTCGGACACCAAAAATACAGCCAGGGTCGATCTAGAAGTTTTGCGAGAGCAGGTCGAAAGTATGAATCAAATCGTATCTTATCAGTTGCAAAAAGCGAGCAGCACCGTCGGCGCTAAAATTAGCAAACCAGTTGACCTGGTACAAATCATTGCGAGGATAGTTTCGGCACTGGACAAAGTGTACCGGGAAAAATCAGTACGGGTAGAAATTGATTTGCCACCCACGATAATGCTTAGAATGGATGAAAGTGACTGCCTTGAAGTCATTGGTAATCTACTGGATAACGCCTTCAAATACTCCGATGATCATGTTTTTATTAGCACAGGTGAAGCTGGAGCTGGCGAAATGAAGTTGATAATTGAAGACAATGGACAGGGGCTTGATGCGCAACAAATCGAACAAATTCTAAATCGCGGAACCCGGCTGGACCAGGTCAGTGAAGGGCAGGGTATAGGGCTTGCCGTGGTAGCCGATATAGTTAAATCTTATAATATCGAAATGACGTTTAAGCGATCAGCCCCTGGTGGTCTGGGCGTACAGCTTGTGTTTCAGACAGTATGACACGCGCTTATTAAGACAGTAGTAATCAGATTCCATAGAGCATTATTACAGCACCTGGCAGATAAATCATTCGCTCAGAGAGTTTTGTCCAGCCTGTGGTGATAGTTTTAGGTTGATCCCGATAGTCAAGTCCTTGCATGTTAGCCCTCCTGGGATACTATTCAATGCCGCAAGTTATCTCTTACTAAGACCTGACGTACTATCCTGAGTTCATCAAGTGTTTAGCAATATGCGGGATCTATACCATTTGAAGGTGTTTTCTATTCGCGCTGGAACCGGATTGATAAAATTCGTCCTCCTGGACTGATGAATAATGATAATCGGATACGGGTTCCGATAGAACATGTGCGCCTATACAGTTTGTACAACGAAAGAACTTGACCTGGCTTCTGTCAGTTGCATTCTGATCTGCAACAAACATTGGTGAACTGCAATTGACACATTTCATATAAAGGCTCACGAGGGAAGTTGATGTTGGATGCCGGGTAGTATAACTCCAACGGAGGGAATCACAACATATTGTGATGTAAAGTTAAATTGTCCACTATATATAGTGGTTTCGGTTTTAAGTGGTGCAATTATAGTTTTATTTATAAACTCAAGGATTTAGCGAGGTATGCTAATAAAGTACTTCAGCATTTCAATGGATTAGAGTTGTGTTTCTTCGTCCTGGAATCAAAAATAGATGGATTCAGCAGAGCTCGAAGCTCGATTGTTGGGCAAAAAAATGACGCTGAAGTCCTCTCTAGGCTAAAAGATCAAAGGCGATACTGATTCTCTGCTGTGAGCTTTCAAATGGAATTGTGCGGTGAAATTCGAATGACGGAAACATGAACATTCGACCTTCCCTGGGCTCGAACATGCGAACCTCATGCTCGACAGTGCATGGAAATTCGTCGGGTGGACGGCCGAATTCTATCCAGCCGCTTCGGGATTCGTTAGCGCCATGCATAACATCGGGTAACTGCACATAGTAGACCCCGCTTATCCAGGCATTGCGATGCATGTGCGCAGTCTGATGTCCCATGCGATCGAGGACCGTAGCCCAGATATCAATTTTGCTGAGATTTGGTACTTGCCTGATATAAGGGTGTTCGGTTTCTCTGGATACGGAACTCATGTACTCGTCGTATGCCTCAATAATCATGTCTTGCAGTTGTGCTATGGGTCCTCTCGGTTCGAGTGCCAGATTTTCCGTCTGCTGACCGTGACGGGTCGCCACATTGGCTGGCTCCCGGGTCAGGGTTGGATGAGACAATACGTGTGTTACCAGTGCTTTATTAAACTCCGCCAGATCCTGGAAGCCAGCGGGTGCGTCGAAATCCTTTTGGATGATGATGCGGTCCATGCTCAGGATCGATGCGGAGGTGTCAGGGTCGCCCACTTCACTGGCAGCGATGGCTTTGAAGGCCAGCGCATCCCGATCACCAGGATGATGCTTTAGTGCTGCATTAACGGCTTCAAGGGCTTCACTGGGTCGACTGAGTTTCAAAAGACTACTCGCCAGGTTGGTTGCCGCACCTGGATAATCGGGGGCCAGATCCAGGGCATTCCTGTAACTCGATATGGCGGTCTCCAACTCGCCGTTTTGTCTATAGGCGTTTCCCAGGTTATAAAGGGCGTCCGGGTAATCAGGTTTTAGTTCGAGTGCGCGACGCTGGCTGGAAATGGCTTGCGCCAGTTCGCTATTTGCGGCTAATGCCGTACCCAAATTAAAATGTGCCTGTGAACTATTGGGGAGAATCTTAACCGCAGACCGCAAACAGTTAACGCTCGCTTGCGTCTGTCCCAGGCCCATGTAAATTGAACCCACCAAATTAAGTGCGTCCGTGTGTTTTGGATGAGCCGCGAGTAGCAACTGGCATTTTCTAAGAGAGAGCTTCAAATTCCCTGACTGGTAGAGCCTCAATGCTTCATTCAGAATTTGCGCCGGGCGATCGCTACGCCCTGATTTTTTTTGTAGGGTTTTCTTTTGCCCGCGTTTCTTACTACTCATTCCCAGCTCAAACTATTCAATGGGATATCGCTTTGAAACCAATATCAGTGCGGAAGTAGGCATTTGGCCAGTCGATTTCCGCGACAATTTGATAGGCTTTTTGCTGGGCCTGCGCAACACTCTCAGCTATCGATACCGCGCAAAGCACGCGCCCACCATTTGCAGTGATGTTTGCATTCCTGTCCAGGCGAGTTCCGGCGTGAAATACTTTCGAGGTTGGGTCTTCGGCCGGTATGCTACGAATTAATTCACCGCTTTCGTATGTTCCGGGGTAGCCGCTGGCAGCCAGCACGACGCCGAGGCTGTAGCGTGGGTCCCAGTTAGCGGTTTTGTCGGCAAGCTTGCCTTCACAGGCTGCGAGACAGAGCTCCACCAGGTCTGATTGCAAGCGCATCATAACAGGCTGGGCTTCAGGGTCACCGAAGCGGCAATTGTATTCGATTACTTTCGCCTGCCCCTGCTTGTCAATCATAAGCCCGGCGTATAGAAAGCCAGTATAGCGCACGCCTTCGGCGGCCATGCCGCGTACGGTTGGCATGATAATCGCCTGCATAATATGGGCCTCTATCTCCGCGCTAACCACCGGTGCTGGTGAGTAAGCACCCATGCCACCCGTATTGGGTCCGCGATCGCCGTTGTCCCTGGCCTTGTGGTCTTGCGATGTTGCCATCGGCAAGACATGTTCGCCATCGACCATGCAGATAAAGCTGGCTTCTTCACCTGCAAGATGCTCTTCGATAACGACACGGTGGCCGGCCTCACCAAACGCATTGCCGGCAAGCATGTCTTTTATCGCTTCTATAGCCTGTGCTTCAG
>JBGUEB010000280.1:0-4246 GCA_041821565.1 Gammaproteobacteria bacterium
AATATTTGCAGCGTATTATTTGCCCGCTTTTCAGGTGGAGGATGAATATCCGCTGCAAATTATGGCTGAATATTTAAACACTCAGCTTTACTACTATTTAAGGATAGAAGAGGGGTTAAGTTATTCACCTGGAGCGGGTTTGTTTTGGGATGAAAATGGAGGAATTTTTTATATTAGCTCCGACTTTAATACACCCGACTGGCCGGAAGGGGAGAAAAAGTTACATCAATTTATTCGCTCCTTTATAGAACAAGGAATGACCCAGGAAGAGTTAGACCACACTCGAAAAAAACTGCTATTAAGTGAAGCGCTCTATAGCCCAACGAATGCTTCATTGGTGGATTGGTATCGTGAAAATGAATTGGAATTTGATCCAGCTAAAGGGCGATTTGTGAATGTTGAGGCTGAATATAGAAAAGTAACAATCGAGCAAATACAAGCGGTCGCTAGAAGATACCTTAGTTCTACTCAATATCAACTGGTCGATGAGCCAACGATGACATTGAATCAATTTTGGGTGCTACTAATTGGTTCTCCAGTAGCGCTATTGGCTTTGATAGTTTGGGTTGTGTGGAGAAGAAAGATTAGGAAGCCAAACAATACGGAGCTTTTAAGCTAGGCCACATGCCGTAGCTAATTGATTTGCCTTAATTACTTTATAATTCAGTAGCTTATATGATTGGTTTATCGTATTCCCATGTCGAGACTGGCAGGAATAGACATTCTGGGAAGTGTAAGAAAGTATTATAGGGTCAGGCCTTACATTTGACATTGCTGTTGGTAACGCTTGTAAAATGTAAGGCCTGGTCCCCGTAATTTTTGCGCCCATCAGTAGTCTTCGAGCGCCAAAAGATTTTTGAAGCTTTTATTAAAGAATATTCCGCATTAAAATCGAAAATATGTTTTTATAGGGAGTTCCAAAGCAGGTGGCGATCACTAATGTGGATCGTCGTTTACTCACCGTAACCAAAGGTTTACACAGAACGTTCACACAGTTACTTAAAAGATGCGCTTACATTCTCTAATATTGCTATTGATTACTGGATTAAGTCCAGGTGTTGGCAATGCTGGGGAACTGGTCGGCGAGTGGTACCAGCAAGATGTAGCGGATACTTCGGTTGATGAAAAACGCGCCTTTTCACAACCTGTCTCTCAAAGCACTGAGGCCATTCAAGTCACCCTGGGCATAAAGAGTCCAGGCTTAACGGACCTAGTTGACTTTTTTTTGGTTATTTCCGACAAGGCATCGGATCCTAACTGTCAATACACTGTCAACGGAATCGACATCGACTCCAGATCTTTTCCCATAACAAGTACTACTCATTCGTCGGATATTTCTCAACTGAAAACCAAAAGTGAAGACGAGCAAAAGCGGCTATGGAGAGATTTCAGAAAAGGACAGAATCTGACGGTGAAATTACAGAAAGCGTGCAACAATAAAAAGGCGGAAAGCAGTGAAGTAAATACATTCGATTTCTCATTAAAGGGCAGCAGTGCAGCTTACCGATTCGTTGCCGGGCTAAAGCTAGTACCCATCGAAATCCAAAATCAACCAAAGGTGGAAATCAAGGAGCCAGTAGATGACCCCGCACCTAAAGATGCCGAGATGGCAGTAGAAGCCGCGATACCAGTAGAAGAAGAAACCAGTCAATCGATATTATTTCCATTGCTGGGCATCTTATTCATAGTAGTACTGATAGTAATGCTCATCAAGTCGCGAACAAAACAAGTTTCAACAGATTCTACTTCCGAACCAGTTTCCGAGAGAATGGATCCAAATATAGGTGACCATTCACAAGTACGGGAGACAACCGAGACCAGAGTCAGTCATTTTCAAATTACGCCTGGAACCGGTGGCACGACTAGCCCTGATTCAGAACAGAATATTACGAACCTTCCCCGATTTAAGGTCAAACATGTAATAGATGGCGACACCGTTATCGTTTCAACTCTTTGTAGCGAGCGAAAAATCCGACTGGATGCGATCGATTGCCCGGAAGGTGGCCAGGAATGGGGAGAAATTGCGACGGCCGGTTTAATCAAGTTAATTGGTGGCAAGGATGTGCATGTAGAAGAACACGAAATAGATTGTTATGAAAGAATTGTTGCCACTCTATACGTACGCCATGGCGATGATTCCGAGTGGATGAATGTCAATGAAAGGATGGTCACACTAGGCCACGCCTGGGTGATGCGTAAGTACTACAAACATTTGCCAAAGCACCGGCAAGACAAGCTGAATCAGTTAGAGAGCTGGGCAAAATCGAAAAAGGTGGGCTTGTGGAAAGCCGATACCCCGGTGCCGCCCTGGAATTGTCGATGAGGTGAGTAAAAAATATAGGTACTTGGGTTCAGGTCTTGTTTCGGTATGGAATTTAGCGACACGACCCTCCCAGATAGAGGCTAATTTTACTTTAGCCTTCATTAGCAAATAACAAGATCTAACCCCGTTGACGTAGCGCCCACCACGCGAACGGGGCCTTAAAGGCGATTCTTCAGGTATCAAATAACAGAGCCTTCCCTTTGGATAGCAACCCATGCTTCGATCTTTTTTCCGACTTTAATCGGAAGCACTCTCCAGTACATGATGAAAGGAGTGCCATCTCTTTTATAATTGATGGCCTTTCCTTCGAATTTCGTGCCCGATTTCAACGCGACGGCGAGACGATCGATAACTTTTTCATCGGTACCCAAACCTTGAAGAATCCGGGGTGTTTTTCCGATGACCTCGGACGGGTCATAACCGGTGAGTTTCTTAAAGGCTTTATTGGCGTAGATGACTTTCCCCTCAGTCGTCGCGTCAGTAATCAGGATTGAGTCGAAGCTATTCTCCACGAGCACCTTTAGCAGTGCCAGGTTGGTTTCAGTTTTCACTAGTGTATCTATTGCGTAAGCCATTTTTCTTCCTGGTATTTATAAGTAATATCTTTATACGTAGCGGGGAGGCGTTTGGGTCACCAGTGAGCCAAAGATACCTTCTTCGCCGTAAATCGTCTGTTTCCATACCGCCTGCGAAGCGCGCACCAGTCGGCACGCCGTCGCGGAAAAATCAGTCCATAATAAAAGGGGACGGACCACCTTTATCCATTTCAAGCAGCCGAATTAAACCTGGTCTGTCCCTGTCGAAACTCACTCGGGGTGTGGTCCGATCGTGTCCGACGTCCGTAATACTATGGTAACGTTAGCGATTAAATCCCGGGGAGGGAAACATTTTGAATCCACTAGCCCAGTTTTGCGTGATTACAGTCTGCCTGCTCGGTGCGACGACGTCCGCCGGTGCATCCGATCCCGCGCAACAGTGCATGGGCCGGGTTGCCCAATGGCTGGATCCCGCCGATGGTGCCGTTATTGCGTCAGGGGATCTGTTCGACCGGCTGTCAAACAATGCCATCGTTTTGCTGGGTGAAGTGCACGACAACGCCGATCATCACCGCTGGCAACTCAACACCCTGGCCGCGCTGCATTCGCGCAACGACAACCTGGTGGTTGGCCTGGAAATGCTGCCACGCAAAAAGCAGTCGGTACTCAACAACTGGACCATGGGCGAACTCGACGAGACAGACTTTCTTGAACAGGCACAATGGCGCGAGCTGTGGGGTTATGACCCTGACCTGTACCTGCCGATACTGCATTTCGCGCGCATGAACCGCTTGCCCGCAGTTGCGATCAATATCGATCGGCAACTGGTGTCCAGGGTGGATGCAGAAGGCTGGCAGGCGTTGAAGCCCAGCGAGCGCATGGGGCTGTCCGATCCGGCGCCCGCCAGTCCCGCCTACCGTCGCAGCCTGGGCGAGCTTTACGCCTACAAGCTCAGCATGGGTGTGGACGATGACAGCGGCGATCACGGTGATGACGAGGAGACTCTGCAACAGGTCATGAATAGTGAAGCCTTTAACCATTTTGTCGACGCTCAACTGACCTGGGACCGAGCCATGGCGGAGGCACTGGCGATGGCGCATCTAGCGGATCCGGATGCGGTGGTTGCCGCGATCGTCGGGCGCGGCCATCTCGAATACGGTTACGGCATTCCGCATCAGCTGGCCGATCTCGGCATCGACGATGTCGCGGTCTTGTTGCCGGTCGACACTGACACCGACTGCGGCGCGCTCGAGAAGGGCCTCGCCGACGCGGTGTTCGTCGTCGATGCGCGCGCCGATGTTGAGCCGCTGCCGCGGCCGCGGCTGGTTCCAGTGTGTCGACAAGAAGCCCCCTGCACGATGTGATCTTATCCATGTCAAGCTCATCC
>JBGUEB010000281.1:0-4244 GCA_041821565.1 Gammaproteobacteria bacterium
GCATGCAACCGGTTGGCTAGAGGGTGGGCTTTGTGCATCATTTGAAAAGTTTATTATCGATGTCGATATGCTGCAGATGATGGCCGAATTCCTGAAACCGATTGAAGTCAGCGAAACCACCCTGGCACTGGATGCAATTCGTGAAGCTGGACACGGCGGCCATTTTTTTGGCACGGCGCATACGTTGGCCAACTACACCACGGCTTTTTACGAACCCATTGTCTCAGACTGGAGTAATTATGAAACCTGGGCCGAGAATGGTTCGAAAACTGCTTTCGAACGCGCCAACCAGGTTTATCGAAAATGCCTGGAGGATTATGAAGAGCCCGATATCGATCCGCAGGTTAAAATTTCACTTGAGCAATATGTGAACGAACGCCGCAAACAGATCAATAGCCAGCCATGAGACTACAGGAGCGCGTCAGTCTGTTTCAGGATCGATTGCAACAGGTAATTTCCCAAAGTGGTTTGAACCGATCGTCGTTTGCTACTTCGATTTCGGTTGATCGCTCAACCCTGTCGCAATTGCTGTCGCCCGATAATGTTCGCTTGCCGCGCGCCGATACCATCGCCTCGATTGCCGAGAAACACCAGGTCAGTATTGACTGGTTACTGGGAATAACCCAGCAGGGTTCGCTGGGCGCAAATATCATGCCCGAGGCTTTCTCGGTAGACGACTATTCCACCACCGTATTTGACAAGATTCACGAATGGCACCGCCAGGCTACCGGTTACAAGGTGCGATACGTGCCCACTACTTTACCCGACCTGCTAAAAACCGAGGCGGTGGCCGAATACGAGTTTAATCGTTACGGTTCGGGCAAGGTCGATCAAAGCGTTCGTGATAACCAGTTATTATTGTTACAACAACGCCATCCGGGCAGTGAACTGGAAACCTGTGCGTCGATTCAGTCATTACGTAGCTTTGCCCTCGGTGAAGGTATCTGGCAGGGACTGGCTGCTGATCTACGTCGCGCGCAGTTGCAGCGCATGATCGAACTGAACAATGAACTGTATCCCAGCTTTCGCTGGTTCCTATACGATGGCAAAGAGACTTATTCGTCATCCTTTACCATTTTCGGCCCACTACGGGCGACCCTGTTCCTCGGTCACCTGTATATCGTCGTCAACAGTATCGATCATATCCGCAAGCTCACCGAACGCTTTGATGATTTAATTCGCATCGCGGTCGTGCATCCGCATGAAATCCAGAAGACCCTGGAAAGCTTGATCGATGAATGTAACTAGATTCTGCTTCGACCAGCACTGTGGGCGTTTGAAAACAAGGCGGTATGAGTATTAATATCATGACAAAACTAAAAGGTAACTAACATGACTCAGTCCTACGATGCGATTATTATCGGCGCTGGCATTATCGGTTGTGCCACCTCTTATGCGCTCGGTCGCAAAGGCTGGCGGGTGCTTAACCTGGATAGCCTGCCGGCCGCGGGTTATGGTTCGACCTCGGGATCCTGCGCCATCATTCGGCCTTATTACTCAACCCTCGATGGTTCGGCGATGGCCTACGAAGCCCATTTTTACTGGAAAAACTGGGCTGATTATCTTGGTGGCGCGGATCTCGATGAAAAAGGCCTGATCCGGTATGAAAACTGCGGCGCTCTGGTAATGAAGACCAGTTTGAACGGTTACCTGAAACACGCGATTGAGCTTATGCAGGAACTTGACTCTCCTATCGATGAACTGACACCTGAGCAGATAGTGGACAAGCTGCGAGTATGGAATACAAATTCGTATGGCCCGGTAAAGCGACCCGACGACCCGGGGTTTGGTGTCGCTAACGAAACGCCGTTAACTGGTGCGGTGTTTTTTCATGCCGCCGGCTATATCACTGATCCGCAACTTGCCACGCATAACATCATGCGTTCCGCAGAGCAGCTAGGCTCAAAATTTCAATACAATGCCCGCGTGAGTGAAATCAGGCAATCGAATGGCCGTGTCTGCGGTGTCACTCTCGAAACTGGTGAGGCGATCGATGCGCCCGTGGTATTAAATGCTGCAGGACCGCACTCTTCAAAGGTCAACCAGCTCGCTGACGTTGAAAAGTTCATGAAAGTGAAAACCCGTGCGCTGCGCCAGGAAGTCGCCCACGTACCTCTACCTGAGGGTTACGATACCAACACAGCCTGCGTCACTTCAGACAGTGATATCGGTGTCTACACGCGTCCCGAACATGGCGACAGCCTGCTCATCGGCAGCGAAGACCCACCGGTTGATAAGCACGAATGGGTCGATCCAGACGACTACAATCGTGACTTTAGCGAGCAATGGCGGGTGCAGGTTTTGCGGGTGTGTCAGCGTGTTTCTAACCTGGGAGTGCCCAACCAGATGCGAGGGGTCGTAGATTTGTATGATGTCACCGATGACTGGATTCCTATCTATGATCAATCCGACCTGCCCGGGTTTTACATGGCGATTGGTACCAGTGGTAACCAGTTCAAAAATGCGCCCATCGTCGGTGAATTGATGGCCAATCTGATAGAAGCTACCGAAAATGGCAACAACCAGGATAGCAACCCGATCGACATACACCTAAAGCACATCGATCGAACCGTAACCACCGGGTTTTACTCGCGCCTGCGCGAAATAAATCAGGATAGTAGCTTCTCAGTTTTAGGCTAGAAAATATCTTCCTTTACCATTTAGGGAATACCCGGAGGGCATAGCAAGGGCAGGGGTGAGGGTATAAGGTGAATACCTCCCTCTAGCCCTCCGGTTGTAGCATCACGTTTAAAAGTAACAGGATTGAAATGAGACTGACTAAATGAAGACACATGCACAGGTAGTAGTCATCGGTGGCGGCGTGGTTGGCTGTAGCGTTATTTACCATCTCACCAAATTAGGCTGGAAGGATGTGTTGCTGATCGAGCGCTCCGAACTGACCTCGGGTTCAACCTGGCACGCGGCCGGTGGTTTCCATACCCTGAATGCCGATACCAATATGGCAGCCTTGCAGGGGTATACGATTGGCCTGTATCGCGAACTGGAAGAACTCACCGGCCTGTCCTGTAGCCTGCATCATGTTGGTGGTATCACTCTCGCTAGTACGCCGGAACGCATGGATTTTCTCAGGGCGGCACGCGCTATGCATCGACACATGGGTCTCGATACCGAGCTGGTAACACCGGAGGAAATTCGGCAGCTAAGCCCGATCACCAATACCGACGGCGTGCTCGGCGCACTCTACGATCCACTCGACGGACATCTCGATCCTTCCGGCACAACCCATGCCTACGCCAAAGCTGCACAAATGCAGGGTGCCGAAATCGTACTGCGTAATCGCGTGCTCGAGACTAATCAAATGTCCGATGGCAGTTGGCAGGTAGTCACTGAGCAGGGAACCATCATCGCTGAACACCTGGTCAATGCAGCCGGCCTGTGGGCACGCGAGGTCGGTGAAATGGCCGGCGTTTACCTGCCCTTGCACGCGATGGAACACCAGTATTTCGCCACCGATGATATTGCCGAGGTCTACAACCGTGACGAGGAACTACCACATGTTATGGACCCTGAAGGTGAGAGTTACTTGCGCCAGGAAGGCAAAGGACTGGTGATCGGTTTTTACGAACAGGATTGTGTGCCCTGGGCGGTGGATGGCACCAGTTGGGACTTCGGTCATGAATTGCTCACCGAAAACCTTGATCGAATTGGTGACTCAATGGAGACCGCGTTTAACCGCTTCCCGGTTCTCGCGAATGCCGGGATCAAAACCATTATCAACGGCCCGTTCACCTTTGCGCCCGATGGTAACCCGTTGGTAGGACCGGTACCGGGCTTGCGCAACTACTGGTCGGCCTGTGCCGTTATGGCAGGCTTCAGCCAGGGTGGTGGTGTTGGTCTGACGCTGGCGGAATGGATGATCGAGGGCGAGCCATCACGCGATGTGTTTGCAATGGACGTTGCCCGCTTTGGGGACTACTGTACTCGATCCTATACGCGTTTAAAGGTGCGCGAAAATTACCAGAAACGTTTTGCGGTTTCCTACCCGAACGAAGAATTACCCGCTGCAAGACCATTAGATGCCACCCCTGCCTACGGCATCTGGCAACAGCAAAATGCTGTGTTTGGCTCAGCCTATGGCATGGAGCACGTCAACTACTTTGCCAGGCAAGGGGAGCCGCCATACGAAATACCATCGTTTCGTCGTTCCAATGCCTTCGATACCGTCGCCGAGGAATGTGCGGCGGTTCGCGAGGGAGTCGGTATCAACGAGGTACACAATTTTG
>JBGUEB010000282.1:0-4242 GCA_041821565.1 Gammaproteobacteria bacterium
CTCGGATGCCATATTGGCGACAAGTCGGCAATGGAGCGTATTCAGCGCATTCGACGGCTCGATAACAAGCACCATTTTACCCTGGTGTGTAGCGATTTATCCGAAATTGGCAGCTATGCAAAGGTCAGTAATTCAGATTATAGATTGATGAAGTCACTCACCCCCGGACCTTACACCTTTTTACTCAAGGCAACCTCTGAAGTACCGCGCCGGCTGATGAATCCGAAGCGCAAGACGATTGGCGTGCGCGTCCCCGACAATAATATCGTGCACGCGATGTTGCGGGAACTCGGTGCGCCAATCATGAGTAGTACCTTGATTCCGGTGGACGGTGACCAGGCCATGGACGATGCTGTCGAGATCAGGCAAGCCTACGAGCATGCGGTTGACCTCGTAATCGATGGCGGCTTTTGTGGTATCGAACCGACCACCGTGATCAACCTGATCGATTCTGTGCCGGTAGTTTCGCGTTATGGCAAAGGCGATGTAGGTTTTCTGGAATCCTAGCGAACCGCTTGCATTTCGGGAATCTGCTCATCCTACCAATAAATATGGTCGGATTGACGCCGACATTTATCGACGTATCCTGATTCTTTGCAGTATAATCACGCCATATTGATGCTTCCCCTGGAACCCCTTTATTGAACATTGCAAATAGCCAGAACAACCGCGTGCTGTCCGGTATGCGTCCGACGGGGTTGTTACATCTGGGGCATTATCACGGCGTTTTAAAAAACTGGATCGATCTACAACACAGCTACGAATGTTTTTATTTCGTCGCCGACTGGCACGCCCTGACCACACACTACGAAAATCCCGCCATCATAGCCGAGAGTTCGCGCGATATGGTCATCGACTGGCTCGCGACCGGGGTTAACCCCGGGAATTCGACCATTTTTGTGCAGTCGAGGGTGCCCGAGCATGCCGAACTGCATACCCTGCTGTCGATGATAACGCCGCTCGGCTGGCTCGAGCGTGTACCCAGTTACAAGGACCAGCAGGAAAAGATTAAAGACCGGGACCTGGCAACCTACGGATTTCTCGGGTACCCGTTGCTGCAAAGCGCCGATATTCTGATGTACAAGGCAGGTTTCGTGCCGGTCGGAGAGGATCAGGTTGCGCATGTTGAACTCACCCGCGAAGTGGCGCGCCGTTTCAACCATCTTTACGGTAAAGAAGCCGACTTCGAGAGTAAAGTCGAAGTGGCGATCAAGAAAATGGGTAAGAAAAATGCCAAACTCTATAAAGATGTGCGCAAACGATACCAGGAAAAAGGCGATACCGAGGCCCAGGCGATAGGTCAGGCTTTACTGGATTCACAGCAAAACATCAGTCTCAGTGACCGCGAAAGATTAATTGGCTACCTCGATGGCGGCGGGCGAATCATATTACCCGAACCCCGGTCCCTGTTAACCGTGGCGTCTAAAATGCCCGGGCTCGATGGACAGAAGATGTCCAAATCCTACAACAATACGATTACCCTGCGCGAATCTCCACAGCTGGTCGAGAAGAAAATTAAAACCATGCCCACCGATCCGGCCCGCGTGCGGCGTACCGACCCCGGCGACCCGAAAAAGTGCCCGGTCTGGGACTGGCACCGGGTTTATACCCCGGAGCAAACGCGAAAAGAACTTTCGCAGGGCTGTAAGACCGCCTCGATTGGCTGTCTCGATTGCAAACAACATATTGTGGATGCGATTCAGGCAGAATTAAAACCTATCCAGGAGCGTGTGAAAGATTATCTGAATGATTTATCGGGTGTCGATAGCATTATTAACGAAGGTTGTGAGGCCGCCCGAGATGTCGCCCAGGACACCATCGAAGAGGTGCGTAAAGTCATGGGTTTGACTTTTCGTTAAGCGATGAGCGATACGGTTTTGAAAAATGCATCTAATCAATCGGAGATGCCTTTCGCCCTCGTACAGGGTGAACCCCTGACCGTAATTCCGCAGGATTTATACATTCCGCCTGATGCCTTGCAGGTTTTTCTTGACGCCTTTGAGGGACCGCTGGATTTATTGCTGTATCTAATCAAACGACAGAATATCGATGTATTGAATATTCCAATCGCCGCGATTACGCGGCAATATATGGAATATATCCAGGTAATGGTAGAGCTTGAACTGGAACTGGCCGCCGAGTACCTGGTAATGGCTTCGATGCTGGCGGAGATAAAATCTCGCATGCTATTGCCGAGGCCGATTGAATCCAGCGAGGAAGATGATCCGCGCGCCGAGTTAATCCGTCGTTTACAGGAGTACGAACAGTTTAAAAAAGCGGCCGAGGATCTCGACAGGCTCGAACGCCTGGAACGGGATATTCATCTGACCGATATCGAGATTCCGCAAATCGATATAAAAATACCCTTGCCGGATGTACAGATTAAAGATTTGCTCACCGCATTTCGTGATGTCGTCAATCGTGCAGAGCAGTTTGCGAGTCATCATGTCGAGCGTGAACCCCTGTCGGTACGTGACCGCATGGTGATTGTACTCAACCGGATTTCAGCCGATCGTTTTACCAGCTTCGGTGATTTCTTCGATCCACAGGAAGGGCGCATGGGTGTTGTCGTGAGTTTTCTCGCGATTCTCGAACTACTCAAGGAATCACTGATCGAACTGGTGCAGGCCGAGCCTTATGCTCCCATTTACGTAAAAGCAAAAGCTTGATGGAAAGTGAAATTGATGGAAAGTGAAAAGCTAAAACAAGTTCTGGAAGCCCTGTTTGCTGCTGCCGACAGGCCTTTGTCGGTGAATTCGATATTTGAATTGTTCACTGGTGATGTTGAACAGCCGAGCAAAGATGAGATCAGGAAGGCAATCCACGAGTTGATCGAAAAGTACGCGCACGGTGGCCTCGAGTTGAAACAGGTTGCCTCGGGGTTTCGATTGCAGGTAAAGCCGGCTTACGAGGCCTGGGTTGCGCGCCTGTGGGATCAAAAGCCCCCGCGTTATTCGAGGGCCTTGATGGAAACCCTGGCGCTGATCGCTTACCGGCAACCGATTACGCGGGGCGAAATTGAAGATATTCGTGGTGTTGGTGTTAGTACCAGCATGATCAGGACACTGCAGGAGCGTGAATGGGTTAAACCGCTTGGTCACAAAGATGTGCCGGGAAGGCCAACGCTTTACGGGACCACGCGCGAATTTCTTGATTACTTTAATATGAAATCGCTCAACGAATTGCCCACACTGGCCGAAATCAGGGACCTCGATCAGTATAATCCGGGACTCGCCTTCAGCGATGCCAGGCAATCCACTTTCACCCAGAGCGCTGAACTGATCGAAGAGACCTGAATCATCGGTGGCCTTCCCCTCATGCAACATGCAGGCTAGAGTATCTATAAATGGAACGAATCCAGAAAGTACTGGCTCATCATGGCATTGCCTCGAGGCGTCAGGTCGACACCATGTTGCAGCAGGGGCGTATCAGCGTTGATGGCAAGACTGCCAAACCCGGTGATCAGATTAGTGGTCGGGAGAAAATTGCGCTCGATGGTAAATTAATCCGCCTCCCCAGGTTTGATTCCAGCCCCAAACTGCTGATCTACCATAAACCAATCGGCGAAGTCTGTACGCGTGCAGACCCGGAAGGCAGAGACAGCGTGTTTCGCAATCTACCCGGGCTATCGCAGGGTCGCTGGGTCAGTATCGGGCGTCTCGACATCAATACCAGTGGTTTGATTCTGTTTACTAACCAGGGCGAACTCGCTAATCGCCTGATGCACCCCTCGTATGAAATTGAACGCGAGTATGCGGTCCGGGTTCACGGTGCGGTGAATACCGAAATGCTGCAACAGCTCAGGCAGGGTGTCGAGCTCGATGATGGCCTGGCCCGTTTCGAGGATATTATTGACAGTGGCGGGGAGGGTACTAACCACTGGTATCATGTCATCTTGAAAGAAGGCAAAAATCGTGAAGTGCGGCGCCTGTGGGAAGCTGTCGGGGTCGAAGTCAGCAGGCTGGTTCGGGTGCGCTATGACAGTTTCAATTTACCGAAATGGTTGAAGCCAGGCAAGCATCGATTTCTCGACGACACCGTGGTGCGGCGGCTCTATCAAAAACTGGATCTGGAGTACAAGGGCCCGGTCAAATCCCGCCATACAAGAAGCAGGAAATGAGCAGAAAACCCCTGGACCAGTGGTGTAAATCGATACTGCCTGATAATTTCAACCAGGTAAGTGCCCAGATTAACGCGATCCAGAAATTTTTGCGGGAACATTTGCCCGAGCCAATAAACCAG
>JBGUEB010000283.1:0-4216 GCA_041821565.1 Gammaproteobacteria bacterium
GGCATTCGGACGGGATCGTTGAGTGTTTCAAATGCGACGTACTTCGCCTTCGAAGTCGGTTCGAAATGCTTCACAACGTCGGCAAGCGAGATACCGACCCAGGGAATTACCATCGACCATGCCTCGACACAACGCAGCCGGTATATTCGTTCCTCTAAATCGAAAGGCTTGATCAGGTCTTCGAGTGAATAGGTCCCCGGTTTCGCACATTCACCGCCAACCCTGATTTTCCAGTCGTCAGTAGTGAATTTCTTTGAATTTCTCGCAGGATCGCCTTTACCGGTGCCGAATTCGTAAAAGTTATTGTGACTGGTGGCATCGTCTTCCGGGGTAATTTCTTCATCCTCTCCTTTCGGCGTGACCACCCCGGGTCGATAATCACCGATTGGAATTGAAGCAGCCGCAGTCATCCATGGATTGAGCAATAGCGCGGTACCCAGCATACCCGAAGCCTTCATAAACTCGCGTCGTCTCAGGTAAATCGGCTCGGGTGTTACATTCGACTCTGGGATTTCCCAGTTTTTCCTAATTTTTATCATCTTAGCCCTTTAATTAGCCCTGTATAAATGAATAGCTCTAGACTGCAATTCTAGCTACTAGTTCAACCCTTATTCTGGTAAAGGTCTAAATGTACCCCATTAATACTCTATTAATTACATGAGGTTATCGAGGTTATTGGGTAAAAAGACGACCACCGGTTTGTAAATCACTACAATCGATTTCGAGTCTCTTCAAACAACAGTACATCAGCGCCGAGTTACTGGTTACGACCGGTTTACCCAGGGCTAGCTCCAATGCCGGGATTGCTTCAAGTGCGCGGTAATCGGTACAGGCAATAATTAAAACATCGGCATCCGGATGATCGGCTTTGAGTCCCATCTGGTATGCGTCTTCAGGTGTCAGGGTATTTTGTTCCAGGCTGCTCAGCTCTTTTTCAAAGCCAAGTTAGCCTGCCCACTTGCGTGCATTGCGGAACATACGCATCCATGGACTGTATTCTCCCCAGTCGGGTGACTGCCAGGAATTCTGAATACTGCGAAAAATCCGCTCGGGATGGGGCATCATGATGGTGAATCGACCATCGTCATTGGTAAAACCATTTAGTCCAAGTGCGGTGCCATTGGGGTTTAGCGGGTAATATTCGCTGGCCACACCATCGGCATCAACGTATCGCAGGCAGGCTTTTTGCTGGTCTAACAGCATCTGACTGTCGCATTGCCGTTCCTCCAGTTTTCCTTCGCCGTGAGCCACCACGATCGGCATCATTGAGCCCTGCATACCGTCGAGAAATATTGAAGCTGAATCGAGCACCTCGACCATTGCCACCCTGGCCTCGAATTGTTCAGACTTGTTACGTACAAAGCGTGGCCAGCTCGCAGCACCCGGTATCAGTTCGAACAGGTTCGACATCATCTGGCAACCATTACAGATTCCGAGACCAAAGCTGTCGACGCGGTCGAAAAAACTGGCGAATTCATCGTAGGCGCGTGGACTATACAAGATCGACTTCGCCCAGCCTTCACCGGCACCCAGTACGTCACCGTAAGAAAAACCGCCGCAGGCGGCAACACCGGTGAAATCATTCAGGCTAACCCGGCCGGCCAGAATATCGCTCATGTGTACATCGACCGCAGTAAATCCCGCGCGTTCGAATGCGGCCGCCATTTCGACCTGACCATTCACGCCCTCCTCTCTCAAAATGGCCAGCCGCGGTCGATTGCCACCGACAAAGGGCGCAGCAACATCTTCATTACAATCAAAGCTTAATTTTGAGAACAGGGTGGGTTTACTATTGTTCAGGATCAAATCGAATTCCTGCTGAGCGCACTCGGGATGATCACGCAACTTTTGCATTTGATAACTGGTTTCCGACCAGGCGCGCCGCAGGATTGCGATCGATTCGTCAAGAATGGTTTCACCGTCGAACTCGACGACCACTGATTCGCTTTGATCAGGGCTGCCAATCGGATGGCAGATATCGCCAAGACCTCCCTCGTCAAGCACTTGCTGAACCCGTGCAAGACTATTATTTGATACCTGGATCACGGCACCGAGTTCCTCGGCAAACAGTGCCGATAAAATATCCCCGCCGATGCCTGACAAATCACAGCTTAGGCCGCTACGCCCGGCAAACGCCATTTCGCACAGGGTTGTAATCAAACCGCCATCGGAACGATCGTGGTATGCCAGTATTAAATCATGTTCAATCAATTGCTGAATTGTGCTGAAAAATGATTTGAACAATGCAACATCATCCAGGTCAGGACCAACATCGCCGGTTTGCGCGTAAACCTGCGCGAGCGCGGAGGCACCCAGACGGTTTCGACCCCGTCCCAGGTCAATTAATAATAATACGGAACCCTCGTCACAGGCTCTGATCTCGGGTGTCAGGGTTTTACGCACATCAAACACCGGTGCAAAGGCCGATATAATCAATGACAGGGGTGATGTCACCGACTGACTACCCGTTTCATCCTGCCAACTGCTTTTCATCGACAATGAATCCTTACCGACCGGAATCGTAATGCCAAGTTCCGGGCAGATTTCCATACCCACTGTTTTAACCGTGTCGTACAGGCGCGCATCCTCGCCCTCGTGTCCGGCTGCCGCCATCCAGTTGGCCGACAATACCGTACGCGACAGGTCGCCAACATAAGCCGATGCCATGTTGGTCAACGCCTCACCGATGGCCATACGCCCGGATGACGGCCCATCGAGGATTGCCAACGGTGTTTTCTCACCGATGCTCATCGCCTCGCCGGTATAGCCCCGGTAATCTGTGGCGGTTACCGAGGCATCGGCGACCGGCACCTGCCAGGGCCCCACCATTTGATCGCGGCATACCAGTCCACTTACCGATCGGTCCCCTATACTGATCAGGAACGTCTTATCGGCAACTGATGGCAATTTCAATACACGATATAACGCTTCGGTTGGATCAATATCGCTAACATCCAGGGCGGGTTGCAAAACCGGCGCATGCTCGGCCTGCCGATGCATCTTCGGCGCCTTGCCGAGTAATATTTCAAGTGGCAGGTCGACAGGATTATTACCGAAATGAGGGTCTTCAAGTCGAAGCACCCGTTCTTCAGTGGCCTTACCCAGCACCGCGTAAATACATCGCTCGCGTTCGCAAAGCTGGATGAAATCGGCCAGACGATCATCGCCCACCGCTAATACATAACGCTCCTGGCTTTCATTACACCAGAGTTCCATCGGCGACATGCCGGGTTCATCGTTTGGCGCCGCGCGCAGGTTGAGTGCAGCGCCGCGCCCCGCATCGTTAACCAGTTCCGGTATCGCGTTCGACAGGCCGCCGGCGCCGACATCGTGCATCGACAAGATCGGGCTGTTGTCACCCTGCGCGAAACAGCGGTCGATGACTTCCTGTACTCGACGTTCCATTTCCGGATTGCCGCGCTGCACCGAGGCAAAATCAAGATTTTCACTACTGCTACCGCTCGCCATCGAGGAGGCCGCACCTCCACCCAGTCCAATAAGCATCGCCGGGCCACCGAGCACAATAATATTCGCACCCGGCGGAATGTCCTGTTTATCGATATGTTCTGGACGAATCGAGCCGACACCGCCGGCGAGCATGATCGGTTTGTGATAACCGCGGATTTCATCACCGCTTACCGATTTAACAGACTGTTCATAAGTTCTGAAATAACCACAGGTATTCGGACGGCCAAACTCATTGTTGAACGAGGCCGCGCCGATTGGTCCTTCGATCATGATATCGAGTGCCGAGGCGATGCGCCCGGGCTTGCCGTGTTCCTGCTCCCAGGGTTGTAGATAGCCAGGTATCTTCAAATTGGATACCGAAAAACCACAGAGGCCGGCCTTGGGTTTCGAGCCGGTACCGGTCGCGCCCTCGTCACGAATCTCACCGCCCGAACCGGTGGCCGCACCGGGAAAAGGCGATATTGCGGTGGGATGGTTATGCGTTTCAACCTTCATCAGGATATCGAGACGTGTGGCCTCGTAAACATATTCGGCGGAATCAGGCGAGGGCGCAAACTTATGCGCGGCAAAACCCCGGATCACCGCAGAATTATCATGGTAGGCGGATAGAATGCCGTTGTGATGCATGTCGTAAGTATTCCTGATCATCTGGAATAGCGACATATCCTGCACTTCACCATCCAGCGTCCAGCTCGCATTGAATATCTTGTGGCGGCAATGCTCGGAGTTTGCCTGTGCAAACATCATC
>JBGUEB010000284.1:0-4209 GCA_041821565.1 Gammaproteobacteria bacterium
GTTATAATTTTGCCCCGGGTTTTATTAAGAATCGAGGTTGGAGTATCACTGACGCTTTCAACTTTTACTTTCCCCTAAATTACCTACTATGGCGCCAATACTTTCAATCAGGTCTTCGAGATAGTTTTTTTCTTTGGTGAAGATTTCAGTAACGCTGCTGGCCAGTTCCTTTCGCTCCTTGATGGAGAGGTCCTTGGCGGTGACAATTATGACTGGAGTTTTATCCGAATCTTTGAGTTTTCGAAAATGGCTGAGGAATTCATAGCCGTCCATCACAGGCATCATTAGATCCAGCAGAATCAAATCTGGCCACTGTTCAGCCAGGATATCGAGCGCTTCCTGCCCATTGTTTGCGACCGATGCTTCAACTGCCATCGAACCGAGAGCCTTTGAAATAACTTTCTGCGTCGCCGGATCATCTTCCACCACCAATACCTTGCCCGCAGTCTTGACATACTTGCTGATTATCTTGCGTAATTGCTCCCGGTCGACCGGTTTGCGCAGGTGTTCCACCGCACCCAATGCCACTCCTTTCTTGCCATCATCAACCATGCTCACCATAACCACAGGTATCGATGCCGTATCCGGGTCGTCCTTGAGACATTGCAGAACTTCCCAACCGTCAATGTTTGGCATCAAAATATCACAGGTGATAAGTGCGGGTTTTTCTGATTTTGCGAGCGCGATGCCCTGTTCTCCGCCGTCGGCGGTAATCACCTGGTATCCCTGGTCTTCGAGAACTCGGGTGAGCAGTCGGCGCGCGGTCGAGTCATCGTCGATCACCAGGATTTTCCCCTGGCCGGTTACCGTGGATTCGGCCGACCGGTCAACTTCATTGAACTTTGTAGTTGTCGCTTCATCCACTGCAACAACCCTGGCTGGCATTTCCAGTATAAAAGTTGAACCCTCGCCCGGTTTGCTTTCCGCCCAGGTATTCCCACCCATCATCTGGCCGAATTTTTTAACCAGGGCGAGGCCAAGACCTGTCCCGCCATAGTTTCGAGTGGTGGAACTATCCACCTGGGTGAATTCCTCAAATATGCTGGTCAATTTATCTTCGGGAATGCCAATACCGGTATCAGATACAGCAAAATGGATGAATGCTTCACCATCTTTTGCAAAGCTACTGGCAGCGATGCTCACCTTTCCATCTGAAGTAAATTTTGCCGCGTTGGAAATGAAATTGAAAAGAATTTGACGAACCTTGGTCATATCGGCATGCATACTGCCTATATTTTCTTCAACTTGAATGTCGAGAACATTATTGTTTTTCTGCACCAGCGTGGTCACGGTTGACGCTACATCGTCGATCATTTTGGAAATGTCAATGTCTTCGAGATACATATCCATTCGCCCGGCTTCGACTTTCGAAATATCAAGAACATCATTAATTAACTCCAGCAAGTGCCTCCCCGCAGTAATTATCTTATCCAGGTCTGGGGCAATCTCGTCGTTTCCATCGTCTTCTGCATCTTCCTTGAGCATCTCTGCGTAACCAATAATGGCATTCATCGGTGTGCGCAGCTCGTGGCTCATATTGGCCAGAAAAGCACTCTTGGTTTCATTTGCGGCTTCGGCCTGTTCCCGGGCTTTTTCCATCTCGTGTTCCATTTCCTTGCGGTCGGAAATATCTATCAGGATACCGAGCATTCCGCCGGGAACTCCATCGCCCAGATCAAAGGTACGTCGCCAGTAGAGCACGTCATGATCCTGACCATCAACAAACCTGGCAGTATATTCCTGCCGGGTAAACCCGCCTTTGTCTATAAGTTGCCTGTCAGCCTGGTGGTAGGTTTCACGATCCTCTGACAGGTAATCTGCCTCCAGTACCGTCTTACCAATATAATCATCTCGGCGCATCCCGAAAGCCTCTTCATAGGCCCGGTTGAATGCTGTGTATTTGAGATCCGGATCCTTGACGAAGATCGGGTTCGGCACGGCGTCGAGTAATGCTGCCTGAAATGCTGCCTGCTGCCTGACACTATCCTGCATTTTGATCCTTTCAGTAATATCCCGCAGGATTCCGACAAACAGGGCCTCTTTGCCGCTGCCGACCATGGAAATTGACAAGTCCATCGGGAACGAGGTTCCATCCTTCTTGCGTCCTTCGACTTCTCTAGAACCTTTGCCGATAATTTTTGGTTCACGGCCCCAGACAATACGCTCGACATAGTGGTCATGTTCACGGGCTATTTCCTCCTTCATCAGCATTTTAACGTTCTGCCCCATCACATCATCCGAGCTATAACCAAATATCTGTAACATGGACTGGTTAACCATCTGGATCGTACCCTCGGTATTGATAACACAAATACCGTCGGGGCTCGCCTGCAATATCGAATCAATACGTTCCTTGCTGGCGATTTGCTCTTTTTCCGATTTTTGTAATTCTTCCTGTATTTCGAGCATTTCAGCATTCCGAAGCTCGAGTGCGTGAGTCTGTTCTTCCTGTTTGTGAAAAGCCTTGTCTAACTCTGCAGTACGTTCCGTGACACGGCCCTCGAGGGCATTTTTTTCATCTTGCAGGTCATCCACCAGCTTGCGAACTGATCGTCTCATACCTTCGAAGCCCTGGGCCAACTCGCCTATTTCATCGCTGGATTCAATCAGAATGGGCTCGTCCAGTTCCCCCTGTGCGAGCGCATCGGCGCGGGTTAACAAGGTCTTCAGGGTTGCTGTCATGGATCGGCTGAAAAAGAAAGCCATGTATATTGCGATAGCGATCAATATCGAGGCGACAAGAATGAATCTATCCTTAAGTTTATCGATCGAGGCAAATGCTTCGGTCTCATTCATCTCACTCATGATAACCCAGTTGACATCATTCAAATGCAGTGGTCGGTATGAAGAAAAGACCGGAACTCCTCGATAATCCGGAAAAATCGCGGTGCCAGAATTTCCCTCTAGCGCGGCCATGGTGCCTTCTGTTTTCACGGGTAGCAGGCCGATCGAGGTACCGAAGCTCTCAATCAGGTCGACGGTTTGCGATGCGATGTCGCTTTCACGAATAACCTTGAAAAAACTTTCCGGGTCTTCGATCAGCATTCGAGATTGATTTCTCATCGTGTAATCATCGCCAACGATATAGGTTTCGCCGCTTTCTCCCAACCCCACATTACTCCAGTCCTGGTTACTCGTCATGATGGCGTTGATCCGATCGATCGGCATTTGAAATACCAGCACACCGACCCTGTGGGAGCCATTGAAGATCGGTGAAGCAATAAATGATGCAGGTGCATTGTAGGAGGGATAATAGGGTTCGAAGTCGACCAGTTTGACAAAGTCCTTTTCATCCGCCTGGCTGGCCGCCCTGAATGCCCTGGCAAAATTAGTATCCTTGTAAGGACCGGTTAGCAGGGATGTAGCAAAATCAACCTCCTTGAAAACCGAGTAAACAATATGCCCGGTTTTATCGTCGATCAGGAAAATATCGTAGAAACCGAATTGCTCCAGGTACTTCCTCATCGCCGGATGGTATTTTTTATGCAGACCGCCGTACAGACTGCCACCGGCAGAATCCAGCTGATGTTTCATCCCGGTAGGATTCGGATTGTCCGATATATACTGTTCCTGAAATTTGATGGAACCCGGTTCCGTCGGGACAAAACGTGATATAGGGACACCCAGCAGCTTATCCGGTGTATTCGGTCGCAAGCGTTTGAAAAATTCGTCCCGGTAATATGAAATCAGGTTCAGATGAGGGTCAGCCCCCGGACTTAGCGTACGTTGTTCATACTCGGACACCCTGTGAAACGCACTCTTCAATGTCGACATTGCGTCTATAGTCGCCGGATTATCCGACAAGGTAACAATTTGTTGACTTATCCTACCGATATAACTTTCAATCTGCTGTCCTTTTATCTCGCGCAGCGATGTCATCTGGTTGAAAATTTTGTCTTCGATAGCGTTGCGAGACATGATAAAACTGACAATTCCAGAAACCAGCAAAACCATAATGGTCGTACCCAGGGTAACTGTAAGTATCTTGACGCTGATGGAGACACCACGCCTGCGTTTCGGATTGTCCTGATCCGTCGAATTTTCAGTCAATGATTCGTTTTTACTCATACCGCATTCCCGTTGGTAACAATCATCATCGGCATCTCTTATTCCTGCATGATTCCGTGTTCGGACAAATTCAGCCCCATCTCTTCATCTTCGCTGGTCACACGCAGTCGGTAAACCTGGTTTACCAGCAAAAGAACTATC
>JBGUEB010000285.1:0-4193 GCA_041821565.1 Gammaproteobacteria bacterium
ACTTCAATTTCGATTGAAAGGTCAGTGCTCTCCTCGCTGATGCGCCAGTGATGCCTGGAAACTGTTTCGCAGGAATAGTTCGATTTGTCACCGGTAAATGCGCCATTTAAGACATTGCAGAATTCGTCAGCAGCGTAACCCATTTCCAATTCGATGATTCCAGATTCGGGAGCTGGATCAGTGTGCACTTTATCCTCCGGCGACTGGTGGCCAGATGGAGACGATATCGCCTTCCTGTAGTTCACGGTCTTCCCTGTCTTCTCCACAAACAAAATGGCCGTTTACGAGAACGATATGGGCTTCTTCAGTTGAAATGTGATAGCGCTCGATCAAGCGGTTGAGTATCAGGGAATCCTCTACCTTGATCTCTCTACGAAACCTGGATTTGCCCGGCGGCAGATACTTCATTAACGAAGCATAGAACTCGATATACATTTTCATCAGGCATATCCAAGTTCCTGGGTACAGGCCATATAAGCTTCCATGATACTAGTTGGATCTTCCATCAATCGCTGTTTCCATTCGCCGAGTTCGATTCGAGACTCGATAAGGCCGCGTAAAACACCAATGTGCTGGGTCTTGCCGACCGTGCTGGCGCCTACCAGGTGATTGCCATCGAACTGCAGGTTAATGTATTGAAACTCCTCGGGGTTATAGAGTTCAGACTGATCACCACCATCGACACCCATCCACAATCCAAACGAACAGGATATGAGGCCCACGGTATCGAGTATGTTCATATTCAATGTACCGTGATGTTCACTCGTATTACCCGACATGTTGAGTGCAGCGATACGCCCGTGGTCGGTGGCGGTAGGCTGTATAGCCTGCACTTCAAAGTTGCCGGTAGAGAAATCGATGCCCTGTGCGACATCACCCGCGGCGAAGACATCGTCATTACTGGTTTGCATCGAATGATTCACCAATATCCCAATATCCAGTTTGATGTCGGTGCCTTCGAGCATTTCCACATTGGGCTTGACGCCCGTGGCTGTAATCACCAGGGCAGCGGGTAACTTGCTGCCATCGCTCAAACTGACTTCCACTTCGTTATTATCAGCGGATTTAACAGACTCGACACTGCAGGAAGTATGGACGTCGATACCTTTAACGAGACACCATTTTTCGAGCAATCCACCGGCCTTGTCATTGAGCATGCGCGGCACCATGCGGTTGCCAGTTTCTACAACCGACAGCTTAATACCGCGTTGGACCAGTGACTCGAGTATGATACAGCCAATAAATCCAGCACCGATGAGCACAACATCCGCACCCGGTTGTGCCAATTTTATAATGCTGCGCGCATCTTCCAGGGTCCAGCAGGAGTGTACCTGCGGTAAATCCAGACCCGGAATGGGCGGACTCATAGGACTTGAGCCAGTCGCCAACAAGAGTTTGTCATAGTTGCGTGAGCTACCATCTGCAAGGGTTATCTTTTTAGCGTTGGAATCGATTTTATCGACTCGCTGCTGAACCAGTTCGATATTCTGGTTGCTGTAATGAGTCTTCGGATCACGCAGATAACTGCCCGCTTCACCAATATTGTTGGCCAGGTAATAAGGTATCGCCATGCGCGAATAAGGAGGTTCGGGCTCATCGCCAATGATAGTGATACTAGCGTCCGGATCACATTTTCTCAGGGTTTCTGCGGCGACCACGCCTGCGGGGCCGGCACCAATAATGATATGTTGCATAGCTCAGTGCTCTTCGATTAGGTTGCTCTCACCATGCGAATATGAGGAGAGGTATAGAGGCTGCCCGCAGGCAGCCTCTCGTGTTTTACAGGGATAGTCGTTTGCGAGTTTCGGTAGTCACCTCTCCCTGCGGATTCCATCCGCGTATCTCGTAATACTTCGGTAACATTTCACCCAGGCGACTGACTTGTCCCTCGGTCGGTCCACTCTTAATCGCTTCTTTCATCATACGCTTGGGTAACTTGTCGTCATCTGCGGTAAAACCGGCTGCCTGGTTGAAAATTCGCTCCATGTTCCAGATACGCTCGCCTGCTTCCAGGCAGCCTTCGACGCTCCAGTCGCCTTCACAGGCGGCATCAATCTGCGGGGCGATGTTGTCCATACCCCAGGCAAATGTAGTAAAAATACAAAGGCCAGCCGAATCGACCACTGCAGTAGCATCCTGAAACGCTTTCACCAGTTCCGGTTTACCTTCGGCATCCCCTGGTTCAGTTTTGACAGGTATACCGAGAATTTCAGATGCCACGGTATAACCACGTAAATGGCAGGCACCGCGGTTTGAGGTGGCATAAGCCAGGCCAATACCCTGGATACCGCGTGGGTCGTAAGCAGGGAATTCCTGGCCCTTGACGGTCATCGATAGTTCGGGACGTTTGTACTTCTCACATAAGCGTTTCGAACCGAGGCCCAGATCCTTGCCAAAACCCTCGCCGGTGACCAACAATTCTGTGGCTGCCACAAGAGCCTCTGCCGAACCAAACTTAAGTTCGATACCACCTGTATCCTTGCTGGTGATATCACCATCTTCGAACATTTCCATCGCCGCGGCCACGGTCGAACCGAAAGTAATGGGATCGAAACCGTCTTCATTACAAATGAAGTTAATGTAGGTCAATGCGTCCAGATCGCTAACGCCAGTATCAGCGCCCAGCGCCCAGGCAGCTTCATATTCGAGCCCACCGGAGGCACCGTGATACTGGGGTTTGTCTTTAATAGAAAAATGCGTCTTGTCGATTGTTGAGATTCGTCCGCAGGCAATAGTACAGCTGAAACAACCGCCATTAGTTGTCAGGTTTGGTTTGCCATCGCTTTTCCTCGGTTCTGCCATCGCTTCGGCGGAGATATCGCCAGCGCCTTCGAAACCAACATCACGCATATTATGCGCTGGTAAACCACCAACACCATTGATGACGTTCATCAGCACCTGGGTACCATAGGCAGGCAGACCCTGTCCGGTAACCGCGTTGTCAGCGAGTACCTGCTTGCCGGCATCGACTGCATCCATGAAACCTTTCGCATCCTCCAGATTACCAACGCCCTTGGTACCACGAACAGCAACTGCTTTCAGGTTCTTGGAGGCCATAACGGTGCCAACACCGGAACGCCCGGCAGCACGATGCTTGTCATTAATGACTGCCGCGTAGAGACAACCAGCTTCGGCGGTGCGCCCAATACAGGCAACACGTAGTTGCGGATCCTGGTGGGTAGCGTGCAGGATATCGTCGGTTTCCCAGGCAGTTTTGCCCCACAGATGTTCGGCAGAACGAAGTTCAACCTTGTCATCCTGTATTAACAGGTAGACCGGTTTCTCCGACTTGCCTTCAAATATAATCATATCCCAGCCGGCGAACTTCAGTTCCGCGCCCAGGAACCCGCCCGAGTTGGAACAGGCAATTGCACCCGTCAACGGGCCCTTGGTGATTACTGAATAGCGACCTGCGGTCGAGGCCATGGTGCCGGTGAGTGGACCGGTAGCCATTATCATTTTATTGTCAGCACTCAGCGGATCAACCGTCGGATCGACTTCTTCGACCAGGTATTTGGAGGCCAGGCCGCGTTGGCCAAGGTAGTTTTTGGCCCAATCCATGTTGAGATCTTCGGCAGTACAGGTACCTTTAGAGAGATTGACCCTCAGAATTTTTCTTGTCCAGGACATGTTCGTTTCCCCTCATTTAAGTTGTGGCTTCAGCAGAAGGCAGGCTTTTTGAAGCCGAGGCCATCATTCTATCGTATCCTGTCCAGTCCGAATCAACATAGGTGATTGCATCGGTTGGGCAGGCTGCTGCGCATTGTGGATCACCGCCGCAAAGATCGCATTTGACGACCTTGCCGGTTACCTGGGAGTAATTAATGGTTCCGAAAGGACAGGCAATGGTGCAAACCTTGCAACCCACGCACTTGTCATCGGATACAACCTTGGCCCCAGTTGCCATATCGACACTGATCGCATCGACCGGGCAGGCACGTTGACACCAGGCTTCATCACACTGGGTGCAGGTATAAGGTGCGAATCGTCCTTCGTGATGGAAGGTAAAAACTTTGATATAGGATCGTGACGGGTTGAAGGTACCGGTGTGCTCGTACGAACAGGCCATCTCGCATTGTAAACAGCCTGTACACTTGCCAGGGTCGATATTGAGTGATTTCTGCATCTTGTCCTCCGCAGGTTATAATTACGATTCGGTGATGAACCGTGGTACCTTTGGCTTCGACTGAGGC
>JBGUEB010000286.1:0-4151 GCA_041821565.1 Gammaproteobacteria bacterium
GCGGCTTGAGCTTTGAGGCCATCAGATCCAGAGCCTCGTCCCATGAAATCCTCTTCCATTTACCCTCGCCTCTTTTACCGACGCGCAGCATCGGGTAGAGAATGCGGTCCGGGAAGTAGACATGGTTAATGCCTGCCTGCCCCTTGGCGCAGAGTTTTCCCATGGTGCGAATAGAATCCGGATGCCCTTCCAGCTTTACCAGGCGACCATCCTCGACAAAACCCATCATCGCGTCGCGCGTGACGCATTGCCAGCACGCGCTTGGGATAGCCTGCCTCTCCTTGTTCGTTACCGGAGAGAAACCCTGGCCCCCTTCTTTCAATTTGACTGTCCCGGCCAGCGCGCTCCGGCTGGCTCCCAACCCCGTTGCCATTGCGGTGCCGCTAGCCGCGGCTAATTTCACAAAATTTCGACGATTTAACTTTTTCATATCAATTCCTCATTTAATTCATTCTTTACGGGGTTATATAATCAGGTCTACAAAGTGATCCAGTTTTTTCTTCTTGCGCTCGGTATATAGAGTCTTGAGCAGATTATCCGGATCTATGTAAAACACGTGTGGCCTGGTCCCCTCATCCGCAAGCAATACATATTCGTCCCTGGCATTATTGTGATTGCCATCAACCAGATTGTGCTCTTTCACAAGCTTCGACACTTCACTGTCTGGATCGTTAAGATCGCCAAAGATACGAGCACGCCCCTGGCAAGTGTTGACGCAAGATGGCTCCAGGCCATTGTCGAGGCGATGAACGCACATATCGCATTTATCCGCGGCCTGTTTGGTCGGATCGCCGCCGGCCTTGACAAAGGGATCGAAGGAACGCACACCGTAGGGACAGGCATCGATACATTTACCACAGCCGATGCATTTTTCCTTGTCGATTAAAATTAATCCATCAGGCCTTCTGTAAGTGGCACCGGTACGATAACGTATGGTCTTACCGTCAGCCGTTTTAAATTTGACGCGTTTACCGGGGAATTCAGGACAGGCTGTCACGCAGGGTGGAACACCGTCTTTTTCATTGCCTTCGCAGTGATTACACATCAAGGGCAGAAACCCCTTTTTGGTGTTGGGGAAGGTGCCAACGGTTTTTTCCTGGATAACCGCTCTGAAACGACCAAGAGAAACGTTGTTTTCTGATTTACAGGCAACCGTACAGGCCCTGCAACCGATGCAACGCCGCAGATCCATGACCATTCCCCATCGCGGAACACTGGCTTCTGTCGCCGCCTGACCGATACCGGGCGTTGCCAGCGCAGCAGTACCAACGGCCGCCACCCCGGCACTACCGAGAAACTGACGCCGACTAATATCTGGTATTTTATTTTTACTCATTGCTTCCTCTCCTGTTCATTTCTTCACCTGTTTAAAGTTGGGGTTCAAATATGTTCGCTTCCTTACTCTGACTACCTTGATGCTTCGAGCAGATCGATGCTGTCTTCGAAATTTCCAAATGCGCCGTCAATAATTGTGATGGCATATTTTTTGTTATGGACGCCATTTCCAAAGCGCACGATGTTAACCAGTTCGCTACCCCTGGCGATCAGCAACTCGGCCTGGTCTAATTGCGCCTTATCCAGGCGATCTTCGAGCTCGGCCAACAATGCCAGGGCTTCTGCCTCGACCTCTTCGGCGTCGGCAATTTCGCTGACTAGCGTTTCTTTCCAGTCACCCAGCATCTTTTTGTGTTGCGGCGAGTGGCAGGCGGCACAGGTATCACCGGATGCGGTTCTGACTTCGTGCCCGTTGCTCAGCGTCTTCTTTAAATGGCAGCCCATGCAGTTGGTATTCACTTCAAACATTAAGTGCGGGGCACCCGATATCTCATCATCAACCGGGGTACCGGAAAGCAGTAACTTCTGATACTTGTGCTGATCGACATGACAGAGCTGGCAATCGTTACGTACGAAGTCGAGGTGATCGGTTCTGTTCTCATGCTCGATCACGGTGTGGCAGTCGAAGCAATCGGCTTTACCGGGCACGTGTTTATCGTGCATAAGATCGCGGTCGCCCGCAGTCGCTAACAGTGTCTGGCTTCTGTTGTGGCAGGTAAGGCAGCCGTTGGCGACGACATTTCCGGTCTCGATCTCACCACCACCTTTGACGACCTCGAAATGACAGCTCTCACAAGCCACTCCCGATTCCTGAATCGTCTGATGGGTAATCGGTTTTTTGGTGCTGGCGGGATCGTCAACATCTAGCTGACCTTGTAGTGATCGGGTGGGGATCGTATGACAGATATCGCAGCGTGAAGCACCCTGATTAAAATCGATAGCAGCCCTGTCCCCAAAGGAAATTTGTCTGAACTCCCCGTTACCTACCTGCGCTTTATCGAGGGTTGGCTTTTCCAGTTTGAGGTGACACAGAAAACAGATTTCTTTGGGTACCTCGAAATGTTGTTTTTCTGTTACCTTGAAATGACAGGTATCACAGGTAATTTTGTGTCCATCCAGGGCTTTGTCACTGAAGTGGACATCGTGTTTGAAGCGCACTTTTTCGGTGAACTGTATCTCCACCTGTGCCAAATTGCCGCGGTCGTGGCAGCCGGACTGCAAGCAGGAGCCGTCCTTTACGACCGGTCGAATGGGTAGCGGCGCATTGGGATCATAAAGGTAGGCAGCCAGGTGGCGTAGCCCTTCGTATTTGGCTTTTAGTGAGGAATGTTCACCCGGAAGAAAGTGGCAGTCTACGCACTCAGCCTGCATCCCGTCCGGATTATTGTTTTCGTGGTGATAATTGGACTGCCACGCATCGTACTGCTCTGTCATGGTGTGGCAACTGCCACCACAAAACGAGGACTGTGCGGTGTAATACTCAGAACCACCCCAACTCGCTAACAGAAACAAAATAGCTCCCGTAAAAACAAGTGCTGTCATCCGCCAGGTGACTTTAATACTCAAATCCACCACCAGTATTCATTGCTTAGCATTACTCCTGATCTCCACGCAAAAACGTTAGCCTGGTTATTTTTGCAATAAGACCTTAAAAATTTACTGCAAAGGTCATGCCACAGTCATACCTGCTTGAATTAACAAAGGATAAAATCAGCACCGCGACAAAAACTCCAAATTTGTTACCTGGCGGTAACTTTTATTGGAAAACCGTAACTTTTCTGATTAGTGCCTAAAATTCATCTAGTTAGAGTACCAGCGGAGTAAAAAAGGTTACCGATAAGTAACAAGCCACCACATGCGAAAAATATAAGTGTGACGAACGCTTCACTTTTTATGAGAAAGGAGTAAAAAAGACCTTGTCGAGTTTGGCCAGGCAGCAGTATCCCGGTCTAGTATTTTATTGAGGAACAACGGTGCGATTGATTTGTGTTTTCTTGATATTCTGGATTACCCCAGGTTTTGCGGTCAGCGCAGAACCCCCTATCCGCTTTGGCTTAACCGCGGTGATATTGACTGAAAACATCAGGTTTCTGGATAAATGGAGTCATTATCTGGAGGCTAAAATGGGCCGCAAGGTGGAATTTGTGCTGCGAAGGTCGTATCGGGATGTGATGGATCTATTGGACTCGCGCGCTATCGAATTCGCCTGGATTTGCGGCTACCCCTACGTACAAACAAGAAAACCGGAATCCCTGCACCTCATGACAGTACCTGTTTACCGGGGCGCACCGCGTTACTTCTCTTATATCATTGTCCCTCATAATAGCCCTTACAAGCGATTTACCGATCTAAAAGGAAAGGTTTTTGCCTTCTCTGATCCAGACTCGAATTCAGGTTTTCTTTATCCTCTATCCTTGATCGCGAAGAATGGTGATAAGGCCGATACCTTTTTCCGACAAACCTTTTTTACCTTTAATCATGCGGAAACGGTAGAGGCTGTTTCCGAGCAGGTCGCCGACGGCGGTGCGGTAGATTCATACATATGGGAATCCCTTGCGATATTCAGACCAGAAATTACTGAAAAGACCCGAATAATCAAAAAATCACCCAGCTTTGGATTCCCACCTATCGTTTCACGTGTAGGAGTAGACGCTAACACAGTCAGGTTGATGAAAAGTACACTTGAGAACATGAATCAAGATGTAGCCGGCAAGGCCCTTCTGGCGGAACTCAAGCTGGATGGATTTGGTCATTATCCGGATTCGCTATTCAACGAAATCCGCGCTATGGCAATAACTATCCAAAGAACTACTCCG
>JBGUEB010000287.1:0-4111 GCA_041821565.1 Gammaproteobacteria bacterium
CGCACCGAAAGGACCCAGCATTACTCGATACCAGGTATCATCATTTACCACGGCAGATTTAACATTCGCCTCCAGGCCAAGGAGAGCGAGCTGCGCTTTCAGGCTGTCTGCGTCGGCAGCACTCTGGAAAGACCCAACCTGTAAAATGATTTCTTCATCCGCCTGCTTGTTGATCGAAGGATTTTCGATCGCCTGTTGATCTTCTTTCGAAATCGGTATATCGACTTTTCGATCCGGCAGAATCGAATAAAAATCGATTCTTGGCTTATCGTCTTTTTTCTCGGATGTTGCTGCCGGGGTAGGTGCTTCTCCTTTATCAATCCGGGTATCCAGATAAAACACGAATGCCGCAAATAACCCAATAATGAGTAGCAGGATTATCCAGACCCAGTGAGAACCAGATTTCTTTGCGGCCATTACATTTTATCCGGTGCGGAAACGCCCATTAAGTTGAGTCCATTATGTAGAACCTGACCGACGACAGTCGCCAGGGCCGCGCGCGCATCGCGTAATTCAACATCGTCGACGATAAACTGATGCGCGTTATACCAGGAGTGAAACTGGTTGGCGAGATCACGCAAATAGTTCACCACTATATGGGGCTCGCGTCTCAAAGCTGCGCTCTGCACACGCTCTGGATAGAGGCCAAGCTGTTTGATTAACTGTAGTTCGTGGCTATTCTCGAGTCGGTTTAAATTGGCATCTTGCAGCGACAGTTTCAAACCCTTTTCTTCACACTGGCGTTTGACGCTACAAATTCGCGCATGCGCATATTGCAGATAATAAACCGGATTGTCGGAGGATCTGTCACGCGCGAGATCGAGATCAAAATCCATATGCTGGTCAGATTTTCGCATCACATAGAAAAAACGTGCCGCATCCTGCCCCACATCTTCGCGCAACTGCCTCAGTGTCACAAATTCGCCCGAGCGCGTTGACATTGAAAGCCTGGCGCCATTTTCAAACAGGTTGGCAAACTGAACAAGTTGTATTTCGAGCCGATCGGCATTGTAACCAAGCGCGGTAAGTGACGCCTTGACTCGCGCAATATAACCATGGTGATCCGCTCCCCAGACATTGATCACGTGCTCGAAGCCACGTTCAAACTTGTCCACGTGATAGGCGATATCGGAAGCAAAATAGGTAGTTAACCCGTTGTCACGCTTTACGACCCGATCCTTTTCATCACCAAAATCAGTCGAACGAAACCAGAGCGCGCCATCTTTCTGGTACACATGACCGTTATCACTCAGGCGTTGAATCACGTTATCAATTGCATCGTTATTGCCGAGTGAACGTTCAGAAAACCAGTTGTCATAATCGACCCCAAATGCATGCAGGTCTTTACGAATCACATCGACCAGCGTATCCAGCGCCTCGTCAAATACGATACGGTAGTCCGCCTCGCCCAGTAATGCCCGCGCATTTGCGATTAGATCGTCGATATGCTTTTCCTTGTCTCCCCCGGGAGCATCGGCGTGAACGTCCCTCATCACCTGGTCATTGTTGCGCTGAAAGCGATCGCCGTACTGGCGATGCAGTGTCGCCGCAATATCCCAGACATAATCACCCTGGTAGCCGTTACTCGGGAAAGCGATTTCGATACCACAGAGTTCCAGATAGCGTAACCAGGTCGAAGTACCCAGTATATCCATCTGCCGGCCTGCATCGTTCACGTAGTATTCGCATTGCACGTCAAAACCAACATAACTCAATATCGCCGCCAGCGTCGCACCATAAGCAGCACCACGGCCATGGCCAACGTGTAGCGGTCCGGTCGGATTCGCAGATACGAATTCGACCTGTACCTTCTGACCCTTGCCAAAATCGCTCCGACCGTAGGCTTCTCCCTGCTGCAAAATATCGCGAATCACCGAGTGGCCTGCATCGCTGGCAAGATAAAAGTTGATGAATCCGGGGCCGGCGACTTCAATTTTATCAATCGCCCCTATTGCAGTTATTCGCTCGACGATCAGATTTGCCAGCTCACGCGGCGGCTTCCCAGCCTGCTTTGCCAGCTTCATCGCAATATTACTGGCAAAATCACCCTGGCTGCGATCCTTGCTCGGGGTCACCTGGATATTCGTATTGAGGTCGATCGGCAATTGCTCAGCCTGCTGAAGGCCCGCAAGTGACTGCTCAATCAGATCGTGGATGATTTGCTTCAACTACTAAAAACCTGTGTTGTGGGGCTGGTGGCCTGAAAAATGAATCGCGATTTTACATGGATGCACACGCGCACAAAAGGCCTAGTATCCTTTTCCGCCAACTAATGCGCAATTAAATCATTATTAGAGATCGAGTGCGTCTACATCCACCACCCATTTCACCGATGCCGAGCTTTTTATCGCTTCGATTCCGGGCATTGCCTCGCGTAACGCGTTACGCAGTTCACGGGTATCATGGCCGAGCAAACAAAGTTGCCCCCGGTAGCGCCCAATGCGCCGCGTCATCAGTGCTGGAATCGGACCGATACATTTTACCTGGTGTCGAGCAACGCTGGCCTGCAGGCACTGCTTTATCTGATTAAGTTTTTCAATTGCCTGGTCAAGACTCAGCGCATCGGCCCTGAACATCACCACGCGTGCATAGGGCGGGAAACCCAGCATCTTTCGTTCCCCGGTTATCGACCTGGCGATCTCCCGATAACTCTGATTTGTTATCGACTGCATCAATGGATGGTCGCTAAAACTGGTTTGCAGATATGCCTCTCCCTGCAGATCACCCCTGCCCGAACGCCCCGATACCTGGAAAGCGGTTTGCACCAGGCGCTCGCTGGCCCGGTAAGATGCACTGAACAATGCCTGGTCGGCATCCAGTATCGCGCTCATCGTAATTCCCGGATAATCGTGACCCTTGGCAATCATCTGGGTACCGATCAACAGGCAGGGTTCTCCCTGGCGTAAGGTTGCCAAACGTTGATCGAGATCGTCACGCGAGGCAATAACGTCGCGATCGATGCGCAGAACCGGGTAATCGGGAAACCGCTTATTTAAGCCCTGCTCGAGTTGCTCGGTGCCGATTCCATAATGTTTGATATCAGGATTTCCACACTCACCGCAGAGCCTGGGCAGCGCCTCGGCATATCCACAATGATGGCAGAGCAATCGATTCAAGGATTGGTGCAGGGTTAACCTGGAATCACAATGCGCACAGTTCGCCTGCCAGCCGCATTCGTGGCACATCACCACCGGTGCAAAACCACGTCGGTTCAAATACAGCAAGACCTGGCCTTTTTGACCGAGATGATGGTCAATACGCTGCAACAATTCGGGCGAGCAACCGCAGTCTAGCTGCAGATTTCTGGAATCAATCAATTGAATCCTGGGTGGTGCGAAACCAGTCGGTCGCTGTGACAACTGGTAATAAAAATAATGCTTGCGCGCGCAATTGTTCAAACTTTCCAGCGAGGGCGTGGCCGACCCCAGCACAATTGGAATATCGAGCATTTGCGCACGCTTTATCGCAACATCACGAGCATGATAACGAACACCATCATCCTGTTTATAGGAATGGTCATGTTCTTCATCGATAACAATCAACCCCAGTCGATCATTTTGCGAGAACAGGCTCGAGCGCGTGCCGAGCATTATGCTGGCATCACCCCGACGAAATCGATCCCAGGCGTGGTAGCGTTGTCGCTCGGTCAAAGCCGAATGCGATATCGTGAATTGCTCGCCAAAGCGTCGTCGCACGCGATCTACCAGTTGCGAGGTAAGACCAATTTCAGGTACCAGGTAGATTACCTGCTGTTGTTGGGTCAGGGCATCCTGTATCAAGCGAAAATACACCTCGGTCTTGCCACTACCGGTTATACCGTCGAGCAGGTGCACCGAGAAATGGCCAGACCGATTTTTTATCTGGCTGTGACTCTGTTCTTGTTCGTCATTAAGATCGGGTATATTCGCATCGCTATGATCAATCCCGGTCGGCGTTGACCAGTCCCATTCAATTGCATTTTTTTCCTCCAGGGCACGGACCAACCCATGCCAGCCCTGGTTAATTGCTTTTAGCTGGACAGCGTTAAGTCCTGCCTCTGCGTGTTCTATGGCAACCAGTAACTCAAATTGCCGGGGCGAGCGCTGTTCTATTTTGTCACGCAACCCGGCAT
>JBGUEB010000288.1:0-4097 GCA_041821565.1 Gammaproteobacteria bacterium
CCCATATGGGGGATATTGGCAGGCTTTCATACGCATTGTAGAGCCCGACAACACCCTATGTCCAGTTTGACCCCTAAGGCCACAGTTAACGTTCCGACTTTAAATCGAAGCCTTCGTGTAACGCCCGTACACCAAGCTCCAGGTATTTTTCGTCAACCAGCACCGAAATCTTGATCTCCGAAGTCGAGATCATCAGAATATTGATACTTTCTTTGGCCAGGATTTCAAACATACGGCTGGCAATACCCGCGTGCGAACGCATGCCGACCCCCACCAGGGATATTTTGACAATGCGATTATTACCGCGGACTTCACGCGCCTTGAGCTCATCCGCTGTTTTCTCGAGCGAAGCCATCGCTGTTGCGTAGTCATTGCGATGAACAGTAAAGGTAAAATCGGTCGAACCATCGGCACCGACGTTCTGCAGTATCATATCGACTTCGATATTGGCATCGGATATGGGACCTAGTATCTGGTAGGCAACGCCAGGGGTATCGGGAACACCGTTGATGGTTAGCTGGGCCTCGTCACGGTTGAAGGCGATGCCTGAGATTAGGGCTTGTTCCATAATTTCATCCGTTTCATAGTCAGTAGTAATCAGGGTGCCCTCGCCTTCTTCAAACGATGACAGGACACGCAATGGGACAGTGTATTTCTGAGCAAACTCAACCGCTCTGATTTGCAAAACCTTCGAACCTAGACTAGCCATCTCGAGCATTTCCTCGAAGGTAATAGTTTTCAGTCGACGCGCTTCGGGTTCCACTCGCGGGTCGGTGGTATAGACACCATCAACGTCGGTAAATATCTGGCATTCATCAGCCTTGAGGGCCGCTGCTAGCGCGACACCCGTGGTATCAGAGCCACCACGGCCCAGGGTCGTAATATTGCTTTCTTCATCAACCCCCTGGAATCCGGCAACAACAATTATGCGTCCGGCATCGAGATCGCGTTGAATGTTCTGATGGTCTATCGATTTGATTCGTGCTTTATTATGCACGTTGTCAGTGACGATTTTCGCCTGCCCACCGGTATAGGATTTGGCTGCATAACCGCGTCTTTCGAGTGCCATCGCGAGTAATGCGATGGTTACCTGCTCACCCGTGGTCAGCAATACATCGAGTTCTCGACCACTGGCTTTTGGGCTGATTTGCTGCGCCAGGCCGATCAGTCGATTGGTTTCGCCGCTCATTGCAGAAACGACGATGACCATATCGTTACCCTGTTCCTTATAGGCAATCACTTTGTCGGCAACCGCCTCGATTCTTTCAATCGAGCCTACCGAGGTACCACCGTATTTTTGAACCAGTAAAGCCATGTGCCGAGAGCGTGAAAATGAGCGCGGATTATAGGGAAAACACGTTCTTTTGTATAATTAATTTGATTGATAGCCCCGCGTTAAAGCTGACTTTCAACCCAGGGAGCCACCAATGCGAGTGCCTCGGGTAATTTTTCGGGCGCATTACCCCCTGCTTGCGCCATGTCGGCCCGTCCACCGCCGCGACCACCACAGGGACCAGCCACCACATTAACTAAATCACCCGCACGAATTCGATCGGTTTCGGCTTTGGTCACCCCGGCAATTATCGATACCTTGCCTTTATCACTACTAGCCAGCACGATAGCCGCGGACCCCAGCTTATTTTTCAATTGATCTACCGTTTCCCTCAGGGTTTTGATATCCGCACCGTCAATACTCGCTGCCAGAACCTTAATCCCTTTCACATCGACAGCCTGCGTCGCCAGATCACCACCAACCTCGGATGCCGCCCTGGACTTCAGTGTGCCCAGTTCCTTTTCCAGGTTGCGGTTATTGACATACAGTTGCTCGATTCTGCTCACCAGATCATCACGACTGGATTTGACTACCTGGGCTGCAGCTTCCAGCCTGTGTTCACTGTCAATAAATCGACGCATCGCGGCCTGGCCGGTTAGCGCTTCAATTCGGCGTACTCCAGCGGCAATACCGGTTTCCATCGTAATCTTAAACAGGCCGATATCACCGGCCAGGCGCACATGGGTGCCGCCGCAAAGTTCGACCGATTCAGACCCAATTCGTAAAACGCGTACTGTTTCACCATATTTTTCACCGAATAATGCCATCGCACCGGTTACCCGGGCAGCGTCCATATCCATCAATTCGGCACTGGTCGGCAGGTTCATTCGAATCTGGTCATTTACCAGGATTTCGATCCGTTCAATTTCATCGGGGCTTAACGGTTGGTAATGGGAAAAATCAAATCGCAATTTATCAGCATCGACGAGGGAACCTTTCTGTTGCACATGATCACCCAGGACCTGACGTAAGGCCGCATGCATTAAATGAGTTGCAGAATGGTTCAGCCTCACGGCACGCCGATGGTCTTCATCGATCTGGGCGGTTACGGTATCGCCAACAGCCAGCTTGCCACGCTGAATTGTGCCGATATGCATGAATATATCGTTTTGTTTTTGCGTATCTCGTACCTGAAATTCAGCATTAGCATTCGTCAGAATACCGATGTCACCCACCTGTCCACCCGATTCAGCGTAAAAGGGAGATTGTTCCAGAATTACAACCGCTTCCTGCTGATTTTCAAATTCTTCATACGATTCGCCATCTTGTATTATCGAAATCACTCGCGTTTGCGCGCAACTTTCGTCGTAGCCGTTAAATTGGGTTGACTCGAGTTCGTCGAGGTTAAACTGCTCGCCACCAACGCCAAATTGGCTGGAAGCCCGGGCCCGGTTTTTTTGGATTTCCATCTGTTGATCAAAACTGGTCTCGTCTATCGCCAAACCTCTCTCACGCGCCACATCGGCGGTCAGGTCGACCGGAAAACCAAAAGTATCATAAAGTTTGAAAACTACCTCACCACTAATCGTTTTACCCTGCATTTGCGCAATGTTTTCCTCGAGAATACGCATGCCCTGTTCGAGAGTTTCGGCAAAACGCTGTTCTTCTTTTTCTAAAACACGGGCGACATGAACCTTGTGCTTGCGCAATTCCGGATAGGCATCACCCATTATTTCGTCCAGCGACGATACCAAACGATAAAAAAACGGTTTCTTACATCCGAGTTGATGGCCGTGACGAGCGGCACGACGAATAATACGGCGTAAAACATATCCGCGTCCTTCGTTCGAAGGCAAAACGCCATCGACTATTAAAAACGCGCAGGAGCGAATATGATCGGCGATCACGCGCAGTGATTTATTCTCCAGATCCTGGGTATCAGTCAATTCCGCTGCGGTCCTGATCAAATGCTTAAACAGGTCAATATCATAGTTGTTATGTACATGCTGCATGATCGCGGCAAGACGTTCGAGGCCCATTCCGGTATCGACTGACGGCTTCGGTAAAGGATGCATAACGCCCTGTTCATCACGGTTGTATTGCATAAACACCAGGTTCCAGATCTCGATATATCTGTCACCATCCTGTTCTGGAGTTCCAGGCGGCCCGCCTTCGATATCTTCTCCATGATCGTAGAATATTTCGCTGCAGGGCCCACAGGGACCAGTATCGCCCATCGACCAGAAATTGTCCGATGTGCCAATACGGGTAAATCGATCGGCATCGATACCAATATCGTTTAACCAGATATCCGCCGCTTCGTCGTCATCTGCGTAAACCGTGACCCAGAGTTTTTCCGGTGGCAGGCCAATGACCCGGGTTAAGAAATCCCAGGCGTAAAAAATCGCTTCCTTTTTGAAGTAATCGCCAAAGCTAAAGTTGCCCATCATTTCGAAGAAGGTGTGGTGCCTCGCGGTATAACCGACATTTTCCAGGTCGTTATGTTTACCTCCGGCGCGTACGCAGCGTTGCGAGGTAGTCGCTGTGCTATAGCTGCGTTTGTCGGTTCCGAGGAATACATCCTTGAATTGCACCATGCCGGCATTCGTAAATAACAGGGTAGGATCATTACCCGGCACAAGCGGACTCGACGCGACGATGGTATGCCCGTGGCTTTCAAAATACTTGAGGAATTTATCCCTTAAATCGGCACTACTGGTCATAAAACTAGTTAAGGAGTCTCTGATTAATTCTGGGTGCATCGGGTTGTGATTCAAAATGCCGAGACGTCGGACCGTTCAGTTCAAGGCGTGGAACGCAAGTA
>JBGUEB010000289.1:0-4091 GCA_041821565.1 Gammaproteobacteria bacterium
CCCCTGAATATCGGGCGTCCTAATTGATTTCCGAGATCCTCACCAACAAAAAACTTGAGAAAGTCTTCGATACGTAGCAGTGAAATTATCATATCGGTAAAACCAATCAGCAGCACCGACCAGAAAGCAATTCTGATGATATAGGCAGACAATGCAGCGAATCGAGCCGAGTCCTGCAAAAGCGTACGTGTACTGGTTTTAAGCGCGTATAAGAAACTGAGGATTAAGATACCCAGGTAAATAGTGAACTGAAGCCATCCCCGGGTTACCAGTTCATCGTCTAGTGCAGGATTAAGCTTTTCCACACCAAGATATCCGTAATGTGACATCAGGTTGTAGGTCCCCGGCCAGTTTTGCCAGTAAACCAGGTAATTATTGATCAGGTACAGAAATACGGCGCTGACCATTGTATAGGCCAATCCGCGACTGATTAATGCGACTTGATTGCTTGCTAGCATACCCGCTTATTTTTAGGCTCAGTGAAACAAAACGGAGTCCGAAGACTCCGTTTTAATTTTTATAACCCCCGGTGGAATTAAAGACCCAGTACGCGATTCCGTTGGGCCACGTAGGCCTGATCGGAAATCTTCGCCCAGGCACCGACTTCGTCACGTGAGCTCTGGAAGCTCTGGTGGATTTTCTTGGCTAATGCACTATGTTGTTGTACTTCTTCAAACACTTCTTCAGCCGCTTCACCGAAGCTGTCATAAATGTCATCGTTGAAACTTTTCAGTTTAACGCCCTGATCGGAAATCAGGCTTGCCAGCGAAGCGCCGTTTTTAGCATTGTACTCGGACATCATAATCGAGTTTTCGGTCTCTGCGGCAGCCATGATAATAATCTGGTCAGACTTACTCAGCCCATCCCAGAATTTTTTGTTTATCCCCAGCGATAATTGCGAACCGGGTTCGTGCATGCCGGGATAATAATAATACTTGGCTGCTTCGTAAAACTTCATGAAACTGTCATTCCACGGGCCTACCCATTCGGTTGCATCTATCGCACCGGATACCAGGTTCTCATAAATTTGACCACCTGGCAGTGAAACCGGAGAGGCTCCCAGCTTGGCGATAACGTCTCCACCGAGTCCAGGCATACGCATTTTCAAACCTTTGAAATCGGATGCCGAATTCATTTCCTTGCGGAACCAGCCACCCATTTGCACGCCGGTATTACCGCAGGGCAGACACTTCAGACCAAAGCCAGCAGCCAGTTCGTCCCATAGTGCCTGACCACCGCCAAATTGCATCCAGGCACCTATTTCGGTGAAGGTCATACCAAATGGTACCCCGGTAAAATAAGCCCAGCCCGGGTGCTTGCCTTTCCAGTAGTAGTCTGCAGCATGGTACATCTGAGCGTTGCCGGAAGCGACCTCGTCGAATGAGTCGAATGCCTTAACGCGTTCGTTAGCGGCAAAATAATTAACCTTGATGCGACCGTCAGTCATTGCGGTAAGACGCTCGGCAAATCGTTGAGCACCTGTTCCGAGCCCGGGAAAGTCCCTCGGCCAGGTCGATACCATGGTAATTTCAATCTTATTCTGTGCGATTGCTGGTGCGGATACTACTGCAGCACTACCTGCGAGCGCGGCTACGCCACCTTTGAGTACATCACGACGTTTCATTATTGATCTCCGGTTTAATGTTATTTTGATTATGTTTAGCTATAGAAGAGAACAAGATCCGTTTTTGAGATTAATTATCTGCCTTTGCTCTCCAATGGGACGACATCATTTTGGCGCTTCCGCCTGAAATTTTCAAGTTTTTAAAAACAGGTGGGCAGATGTCGGATTTCGACAAGTCTTGAATTACATCGTTAAGGCGGGCGGGTATTGGCTATTGGTACAGTGGTTCCTGTTCGCGGCGCAGCGGCAATTTAAGCAGTGCATCCCAGCCCTTCAATACCTCGGGCCTCGGTTCTGGACAATTGGCATGTAGTAAAGATTCCGGGATATTGTCCAGGCGCATTACCCGTTCAGGGTGTCCCTTGGGGAAGCTCGCGCTGTAGTCAAAAATTAGCACGCCCCGAATGGATACCCCGGGAAGGTAGTTTTGAATCGCGCTCACCTGGTTTCCCAGTTCAAACAGGGGGTTTTTGAATTTGTAACTTTTCTGATCCAGTAGCTGGGTCCATTCCGGTATGCTTTCGGCGCAGTATATGTTTCCCGAATATGGCCTGAACGCGATTACCAAAATTGAGCCGTGCAGCATGACCAGTCGATCAATTTCAAATTTACCGTCGAGACCATCCGCACAAATCGCGTTTTTTATTTGTTTTATACCAATTTTATCCAGGCCACGATGGCTGTGCCACTCTAGCCAGCGTGTGCGTATCTTACCCCAGTTGATAGCCAGGATAGTAGCTATGGCTAATAGGGTTAAAGCGACAGGTACGACCACATTGTTCGCCCAGTCCTGGTTTAAATAGGATTCAAAATTCATGTGGCGGAATAATATAGATTTGTTCTCAAAGTTCCAGATTTCAATACTTTATTTTGAAGAAGTATAGGTAATGTGGTAAGACCTGCTTTGTTAAACTTGTAACTGATCAGAGAGATAATTCAATTTAGGCCCGCTGATTGGCTCCCTGGAGGAACACATGGATGACATTCCCTATCTCGAATATAATAATTCAGTTTTAAAATTCAGCCGAAAATATTCGAGGTAGTTATGACGATACCCATTACCAGGCCATCATTAATGGTGGAACAACTATTTGACCGTGAAAGCTGCACCTATAGTTATTTACTGGTCGATACCGAAACCCAGGAAGGGGCTATTATCGATCCGGTGCGTGAGCAGTTTGATCGGGATATGCAAATAATCAATGAACTGGGTATCGAATTGCTTTACACGATCGAAACCCATCCTCATGCCGATCATGTCACTTCATCGGGCAAAATTCGCCAGACAACCGGCGCGCGAATTGTTTTTGGTGAGAGTTCGGGAATTCAGGCAATTGATATATCAATCAAGGACGGTGAAGAACTGCCACTCGGAAATTATAGCCTGAGGGCTATCGCGACTCCTGGACATACTGCCGCCTGTACCAGTTACTTCGCCGACGGCATGGTGTTTAGCGGTGATACCCTGTTGATACGCGGTTGCGGGCGAACAGACTTCCAGGGTGGTGATCCGGCTGTCTTGTACGATAGCATTACGAAAAAGTTGTTCACACTTGGTGACGATGTTCGGGTCTACCCTGGGCACGATTATAGTGGACGAATATCGTCTACCATAGGCGAAGAAAAGCGTTGGAATTCGCGTCTCGGTGGTAATCGCTCGAAGACTGATTTTGTCGAACTGATGAATAACCTGAATCTGGATCTGCCGAAAAAAATAAACGAAGCGGTGCCAGCAAATATGAGCGTCGGCGTTAACTTTGATCCCCGGCGTTACCTGCTCGAAGAATTCTCCATGAATGAATTGCACGATGAATGGCAGGGTCTTGAAGATGATGTCTTAATCATGGATAACCGCACTCCTGAAGAATATGCCAGGGGTCACGTCCCCGGTAGCCGAAATATTCCCCTCGGCAGCGAAAATGATCATCTTGAAATGCTCAACGAATATCGCCAGGTGTATATTTACTGTCGATCGGGACGCCGCGCGCAAACGACATTTACCAATCTCAGTATGCAGGGCCTGGATCACCTGGTTTGTGTCAGTCACAGCGGTATGCCGGACTGGATAGACGCGGGCTATCCAGTCGAAAATTAAGATATCCATGTAGTATGGGTGCAACCCATCAATAACTAAACGCCTGAAAAATATCATTCTCCTAAAGTCTGGTTGATGGGCTACGCCTTTGTGAGAGTCACATTAATATCAGGCATCGAACTTCGAGATCACCATATAGGCGTGCACATAGTCCATGCCGTGCCCTTCGGGGTTATCCCGCACCATGGTTTTGTAGGCACCATAGTAATCCTCGATGATCTGGCGGCGTTCTTGATTTGGACGTTCGCTCGACAGGGCATTAAAGAAGATGCTTTCATTCCAGCTACGAATCGTAGGTATTACCGAATGATTGATGCACATGCTCATCTATTACCAGATTTTGTGAAAAACATCGATAGTCTAATAAAAAAC
>JBGUEB010000290.1:0-4075 GCA_041821565.1 Gammaproteobacteria bacterium
GTACGCCCTCGCCGCGGCCTCCGACTTAGCCGTGCGCGCGGTCGTCGTCGGGGCTACGGGCAGCAGCAGTCGCAGCGTCAGCGGCGGCAACATCAGCGACATCAGCAGTCCCAGCAGCAGCGGCGGCAGCTCAGGTTCAGGTTCGTCTAACTGCTTTATCGCCACGGCGGCCTATGGTTCATGGCTCGACCCTCATGTCTTAACACTGCGTGAATTCAGGGATCAACACCTGCTGACTAATACGGCTGGCACAACGACTGGCGTGTTACGCGCCGGATAAGATTGCGGCCTTCGCATCCGTCGCCGCTGGTGGATTCGCGGGTATGTCAGTCGATTGTGAAGGCAATGGACCTGTCAACATGCTCTACATGCACGGTACTGCCGATACGAAAGTACCCTGGAACGGACTAAGCGTAAAAGATACCGATGGCAACCCGCAACTGGTTACCATGTCGATACACGATTCGGTCAATTTTTGGGTCGATCGTAATCGATGTAGTACAGAAGTAAACCAAATGGAAATACCACCCCGGGACAGTTCATCGCTCACCCGTGTTAAAACCTTCGCGTCTACAAATTGCCAGACTAGCGCCGAAGTCGTTCTTTTCGCGATTATTGGAGGAGGACATAACTGGCCCGGCGTTGCTGGCTTCATCCCGGCACCAATCGCCGGGGGGGTGAATATGGATATCCATGCTAGTGATGTGATCTGGTCGTTCTTTAGCGCTAAACAACTCGATCGATAAGCGTTGACGCGCCAATCGAATTTACGAGACTGTCCCCATTAGTTTTAAAAGTCCTGTTAGCTGTTCGTCTCCGGGCCCCTTGTTAACACCGGTTGATTCAAGAAAAGCCACCAGGTCTTCTGTATCGAATGCGTCACCGGTACTCAGTTCGATGACTGAAATAGTTTGCTATAGTGTTTCTCCAGCGATAAATCTGAAAATGTGAAGCTACAGTCTAACTCCCTTCTTACGCGGGCAGTTAACTTATTTCGACCATCCCTTCCTGCAAATGTAAGTAAACTATTCAAATTTATAGTGATATCATTTCCCCCCGTACTGTAACCGATGAGGAGGATACAAATGAAAATCAAATTTATGATTTTACTGGTGCTGTGCATGGCATTCAGCCTGGTGCAGGCCCAGGAAGCAAAGCGTAGTATTAGCCAGGTTAAAGGTGATGTTTATCGGTTTCAGAACAATTTCCATGTCAATGTGTTTGTCATCACCGACGAAGGGGTCGTGGTTACCGACCCGATTGATGCCGATGCGGCGTTATGGCTCACGGCTGAAATCGCGAAGATGACCGGTCAGCCTGTTACCCAGCTGGTGTATAGCCATAGTCATGGCGATCATGCTTCGGGCGGTCTGGCCTATGACGAAATCGCGAACGTGATTGTGCATGCTAATGCACCTGAAGAGATCGACGGCGTAGAACCGACGCTGCGATTTAGCGAAGCCATGCAATTCACCCAGGGTAATAAAACTATCGAGTTGACCTACCTGGGACCGGGTCATGGTGAAGATATGATTGCGATGGTGATCCGGCCCGAGAATGTCGGCTTTGTAGTCGACGTGGTTTCTTCGAAACGCCTGTTCTATCGTGATTTTCCAAACGCTAACATCGATGACTGGATCAACCAGGTGCGCAAGGTTCAATCTCTGGAGTTTGATGTCCTGGTTGGTGGCCACGGCCCGGTAGGTGTTAAATCTGATGTTGATGATGCCCTGGCTTACCTGGAGGAATTGCGAGCGGCAGTGCTAAAGGGTTTAAAAGCGGGCAAATCGGTCGATGAACTCAGCGACAGCATCGAGATGGCAAAGTACCAGGACTGGGCAAACTATGCTAACTGGCGTAAATTGAATATTCAGGGCATGGCGCGGTATCTGAAGGCGTCCGGCGCGCTGGACTGATCGTAATGCGCCAATTAACCGGGGCTAGAATCGCCAATACTATGTGCTCGACGCGATATCACAGACTAGCACGGTAGCTACCACATCGCTGAATGTAACCGCGGTTTCAGAGCAAGGCTGATCCTGGTGGTGTAATCCAGGAATTATCCGAGTTCCGAAGCTTCGCCGATAGGGCGATTGAGTTAAATCCGAATGATGCCTTTGTGCTGGCCGATCTCGGTACCTGGATGGGGTATGCCGGTCAATGGGAAAAGGGCAAGGAGTGGGTCGCCCGGTCTATGCTACTCAACCCGAAGCACCAAAGTTGGTTGCACCAGGTCTGGCATCTCGACTACTTCCTCAAGGGTGAATACGGAAAGTCTATTGAGGCTGCGCTGAAAATGAACCTGCCCAATAACTACATGGTGCAATCGAGTATGACAGCGGCTTACGCGATGAATGGTGAGCAGCAGAAGGCGGAAACAACCCTGGCGCATTTGCTCGAACTGCGCCCGGATTATGGCGACGACCCGCGTGCTCCTTTTCGCGCCAGGGGAATGCCTGCAGAACTGGTGGAAGGCATCATGCGAGGACTTCGAAAAGCGGGCCTCGATGTCGCACCGCCGCAGTAAGATACCCGGGGATAGTTTACTTATACCGGACTGTGGAGTTATTTAAATTGGTAAACTATCCGCGTAATCTCACAATCTTATCCTTTATCTGCTTTCAATAGCCCTGCGCATACCTCCGCTACCTCCGATACGGTCATAAAATCATATCCGCCATCGTCGGCAGTTATTGATATGCAGCTACACAGGCCTGAAGGGCTCGAAACCGGTTCAGCCAACCAGCGCGACATATTCTCGCAGAGTTCGGTTTGCTGTGAATCTGATGCAGCTTGCCAGGTATCGAGATTATCTGATGATGACAATGAAAATACAGCCGATGTGCTGGCACATCCGTTGGGCAGTGCCATTCCGAAGCTAATCAGGATTGCGCGAGCAAATAAATTGAAACGAGTCACGGCTTGCACTCCTAAGTCTAGATTCAATACTCCTTACCGGTATTGATTGTTACCTCCCTCTACTGGCGAGGGTAAGGTTTGCCGAAAGGTTTGATATATGACCCTCTGTTAGTGGCTGAGTTCGACTATCTGTGGTCATTTGATAACTTTACTTTACGATAGTAGAAAATATACTTGACCTTGTCAGATGCAATACATGAATTTAAACAGGCAAATGCGATAAGATGAATATCCAATGATCGGACCCGAGGATCCACCGCCGTATACGATTATTAATGAGCATGGCAAGGGCAAGATATTGCTCGTCGGTGACCATGCCAGCAATACTATGCCGAAAATACTGGATAACCTGGGCCTTGATGACAACGCGCTCGAACAGCATATCGCTTACGACATCGGCAGCAAAAAATTACTTCATCATCTTTCACAGCACCTGGATGCCCCTGCGGTTCTGGCGGGTTATTCTCGCCTCATAGTCGACCTGAATCGCAGCCTCGAAGATGACAGTTCGATGCCCGAGGTGAGTGACTATACGGTTATTGAGGGCAATCAAAACATGTCTGATGAACAGCGGAATGCGCGCATACATAGTTTTTACACGCCTTATCGAAAGGCCATCGACATGATGCTACACCGTTTCAAAGAAAAGGAGATCGTGCCAGCTTTTATTTCTATTCATACCTTTACACCTGAAATGTCGGGTTTTTCTCGTCCCTGGCATGTAGGCGTGTTGTGGGACAATGATCCGCGTATTCCAGTACCGCTCATGAAAAATCTATGCGCCCACCCCGACGGATTTCATATCGGTGATAACCAGCCTTATTCGGGTAAACATCCGGCTGACTACACTATCGATCATCATGCCGAAGCGGCCGGGCTACCACATGTTTCGATCGAGATTCGTCAGGATCTGGTTAATACCGAAGAAGGGGCTGAACTCTGGGCAAGTATTCTGGACGATGCCCTGCATGACATTCTGGCTGATCCGGACCTTTATAGCATTTGGCAGTCTGTATAGAAAACGGGTTTTTCTGAAACAAATACTCGCCATCCCGCAATTCTCACCAGTTTTTGTCGCGAGGGTGTCGAGATGCCGCCGTGGTGGGCTGCGCGGACTGGAAGTCGGTGCAGTCGTAGTCGACACTACGTCAAATCG
>JBGUEB010000291.1:0-4038 GCA_041821565.1 Gammaproteobacteria bacterium
CTGAAGCACCCGCCAACACCTGAACGTTTAGCACAACTGCAATGGGTCGAACAGGTTGAAACCATCGATAGCAACCGGTTTCGGCTGTATATCAATAATAGTTCTCCAATAGAACCCCTGGTCGAAGAATCAGTAGCTCAGCAGTGGGGCCTGTTCGAGCTCATTCCCGACCACAGATCGCTTGAGGACTTGTTTATCGAATTAACACAGGATGACGGGGCTGGCGATGAAACCAGGGAGCCCGGCTCATGATCCTGACAATCGCCAGGCACGAATTCACGACCATGTTCCTGTCGCCATTGGCATGGGTGATTTTGGGTATATTGCAGACAATTCTCGGCTATATGTTCCTCGCCCAGCTAGACAATTACTTTACGCTCCAGCCCCAGTTGCTTAATCTCAAAAATGCGCCCGGTGTTACCGACATCGTAATTGCCTCCCTGTTCCAGTTAGCCGCAATCATTCTGCTAATGATCATGCCGCTGATCACAATGCGTACTATCGCCGAGGAAAAGCGCAATAGAACGCTTAGCCTGTTGATATCGTCTCCCATCAGTATGACCGAGATTGTGCTGGGCAAATTTCTTGGCCTGTTCCTGTTTGTGGTTGTTCTCGTCAGCCTGTTAATGTTAATGCCTCTATCCCTCTACATGGGCACTGAGCTTGACACTGGCAAGTTATTTGCGATTTACCTGGCAATGCTATTATTACTTGGTTCCTTCGCCGCTATCGGCCTTTACCTGTCGAGCCTGACTGACAACCAGACGATCGCGGCTATCAGTACCTTCGGCGCCCTGCTAATGCTATGGATCATCGACTGGATCGGTGAATCAATCGCGGATAGTGACAGCGTGGTAAGCTATTTATCAATCCTCCAGCACCACCAGAGCATGCTGCAAGGTGTTTTTGACTCCAGTGATATCGCCTATTACCTGATATTGATTACCGCGTTCCTGGTGTTGACTATCCGCCAACTGGACCGGGAGCGCATGCTGTGATGATCAATGCACGTATTCGCAACCAACTACGATTCCAGTCGGGATTGTTTATGCTGCTGTTTCTTGCCACACTGGGCTTGCTCGCCTGGCTTAGTCAGCTCAATCCACTGGTGATTGATCTCACCACCAATCAGCGCAATAGCCTGTCCCAGGAAAGCACACGCCTGATCAGTTCACTCCAGCATCCACTCGAGATAACCGTCTTCGTTTCACCGCTTAACGAAAAGCGCGATCTACTCGAACAACTATTCGAACGCTATCAACGCGAACAGCCTCTAATCAATTTCCGCAGTATAAACCCTGATCTAAGCCCTGATTTATTACGCAAACACGACATCCGTGTTGACGGTGAAACAGTGATTGAATACCAGGGACGCAGTGAAAAAATCAGCCCTGTGACAGAAACAAATGTTACCAATTCAATTCAGCGTTTAATGCGAGAAGGCGAGCGCTGGCTGGTTTTTTTGCAGGGTCACGGCGAGCGTAACCCTTATAGCGAGGCCAATCATGATCTCAGTTTATTTGCCACGCAAATGGCCAGTAAAGGTTATACCATAGAAAATGTAGCGCTAACCCAGACCAACAGCATTCCCGCCAATACCGATGTGCTCGTAATTGCCAGTCCACGGGTACCGCTATTGCCAGGCGAGGTAGATTTAATCGAGGACTACCTGGGCCGTGGTGGTAATCTGTTATGGCTCGCTGACCCAGAGCAGGCGTTCGATGGCCTCGAACCGGTTGCCGACATGCTTGCAATCGAATTTCTGCCGGGTGTGATCGTTGACCCCAATAGTCAGTTGCTCGGATTGAATCGGGTTGATTTTGCCATGGTAAACAGTTATCCGCGACACCCGATAACCCGGGGTCTCGACAGCCTGACAATATTTCCACAGGCGCAGGCACTTGAATTTCATGGCGAAGCCGGTATCTGGGAACGTCTCAATTTTTTACGCAGCGGCGATTCTAGCTGGAGTGAAACTGGAAAAATGGCCGGCGAGATTTTCAATGGCGATAACGATGACGAGTTCGGTGGACCTCTTACTATTGGTCTCACCCTGGCAGCCAGTTATGAGGATGACGAGGATGTCATGTCTATACAGCGAATCGCCGTGGTTGGCGATGCCGATTTCCTTTCCAACCGCTACCTGGGCAACGGCGGTAACCTCGAAATTGGGGTAAATCTGATCAACTGGTTAAGCCACGATGACAACCTGATTGCGATTAGCCCTCGCGCCGCACCCGATACGCAACTCGATTTATCGCAAACCCAACAAGCTATCATCGGCCTCGGTTTCCTGCTGATTTTACCAGTCATTTTATTCGGTACCGGGCTGACAATCTGGTTAAAGCGTCGCAATCGGTAACTTGAAATGAGGTCAATGCTAAGCAAACGTTGGCTTGTTAATGGTTTACTGGCCCTCGTAATTGGCGTATCCCTGCTGCTCGGCTACAGGGACCGGGTCCAGTCTGGTAGCGAGGCCAGAAACCCCATTACCAGCTTAAAGCCGGCGGATGTAATGAGCGTAACCATTCAACTCGGGGATAAGCGCATTGTATTACGCAGGTCGGCAGACCAGTGGCTGATCGTATCACCCTTACAGTGGCCCGCCCACAATATCACCCTCCAACGAATCCTTGGAATCTCCGTGAGTGAAGCAGAAACTTCAATAGCAGCCACAGGCATCGATCTGTCGGCCCTGGGTCTACAGGATCCGAAGGTGATATTGTCACTTAACGACACCCGAATTTTTTTCGGCACCACTAATAATATCAGTGATCGACGTTATTTGATGACTGGAACGACTATCTATTTACTCGCTGATATACATCTACCATTTATATCACAGGGTATTGCCGGTTTAATCGACCGACGCCTGTTACCTCCATCTATACCACTGCAAACGCTCACGCTAACCGAAAGGAAGCTGAGCAAGGACAGCACCGATAACTGGCAATCCGACGCACCCACAGATATCCCTGCAGATCGGTTAAACCAATTCGTTAATAACTGGCAAACCCTGGAAGCGCCGGCAGTTAAGATATTTAATCAAGCCGGTATGCCATTAGAAAAAATAGTCGCTGGTTTGGATGACGACTCTGAAGTCGAGTTTTTGTTAATGTCTATCTATCCCGAATTAGTTATCGCGCGCCCCGATCTCGGAGTTGAGTATCATTTTCACGAAAAACAGCAGCAGGAATTGCTCTCATTCACCAACCCGGAATCTTAACCTCGACGATGACTGCTCCCGCGAAGTTCGCTGACTGATGTAACTAGACGATGCCTGAATTACCCGAAGTCGAAACAACAATGCGCGGCATTGAGCCCTATGTTCAGGGCCAGATTATAAACCGTTTCATCGTTCGTAATAATCAATTACGTTGGCCAGTTGCCAAAGAAACTGCTGATTTGCAGGGCCAGCACATAGAAAACCTGTGCCGGCGCGGCAAATATATATTGATGCGACTCGGTAGTGGAACGCTGATCTGGCACCTGGGTATGTCGGGCAGTATGAAAATTCGGCCGGTGGGCAGTTCGATCGAAAAACATGAACACATCGAGATAGAATTCGCATCGGGTCAGGCGCTCAGGTTTCGCGATCCCAGGCGGTTCGGTGCCCTGCTTTATACTGAGTCTGATCCGCTCGCCCATCCGCTGCTGGCAAAGCTCGGTCCCGAACCCTTGTCTGCCGAATTCGACGCCGACTACCTTTTTGCGGCTTGCCGTAAGCGTACCGCAGCAATTAAATCGGTGATTATGGACAGTCATCGAGTCGTCGGCGTGGGTAATATTTATGCCTGCGAAGCATTATTTTGCGCCGGCATCAGCCCTGCCCGCGCCGCAGGCAGAATCAGCAAAAAACGCCTTGAAGGCCTGGTCCTGGCGATTAAGGAAACCCTGCAGGCGGCTATCCTGCAGGGTGGTACCACCTTAAGGGATTTTACCCAGGTCGACGGCAATCCGGGCTATTTCCGCCACCAGCTCAATGTTTACGGTATAAAGGGTCCCTGTCCAGTCTGTACCAGTCCGGTTAAGCGAATC
>JBGUEB010000292.1:0-4016 GCA_041821565.1 Gammaproteobacteria bacterium
CCGGCAAACATTCAGATCTCTATATTTGACAATAACAAGGTTGATTTCAACCTGTCCTATGGTGCCAATATAAGAGCAAGAGGGAAAATTGAGGCTGATAGTGCGGGAGATTATCGATTACATAATCTTGGTCTTGGTTTTTCAACGGCGCTCAGAAACAAAACTTCGCCGGGTATCAGGGTTTATGGTTCGCTGCGTCAGCTATCACTCGATGAGTGGTTCGATTATTATCATGCTCGAATCGAGACGCAAGGAGCAGACGCTGCTGATCTCCTGGAGTTAATGGATAGTGTTGATATCGAAGTACAGTCGACATTCCTGTTCGGTAACCACCTGACTAGTTCATACCTGAATATGAAACGGAAGGATGCGGGCTTTAACGCTTACATCGAATCATCGATGCTAAAAGGCAGATTTGATATACCCTTACAGCATTCCCCGGTTGAGCCGATCGTGGCCAATCTTGAATATCTCAGACTTCAGTCGAGCAAGTCGGATTCCGAGTCTACCGGTTTGATTCCCCAGGATATGTTCAGTTTACGCTTACGCAGTAAGGTTTTGACCTACGACGATATGGTGTTTACCGATCTGCAGCTAGAGTCGCGCCTGCAAGACGATGAATTTACTATAGATAAGCTCGCTTTTCGTAACAACAAGGTTTTACTGAGTTCAAGCGCGACATGGCAATATACGGTCGCGACAAAACAGCATCGTTCCGCGGCAAATATATCGATTACCGGCCAGGAATTCGGTCAAACAATGACCGCGCTCGGATTGGGGGATGCTATGCAAAATGGAGAAATCAGCCTGGATGGCCAGGTAAGGTGGTCTGGAGAATTATTGAACCTGGACTGGGAAAGCCTGGTCGGTGATGGCAGGCTTGAGATTATCGATGGCGTTCTCAAAAATGTTGACCCGGGCTCGGGACGAATTGTTGGCCTGATGAGCCTGAGTGCGTTGCCAAGGCGTTTCTCCCTGGACTTTAAGGATGTACTGCTTGAAGGTCTGGATTTTGATAAGATAACGGGCAGCTATAAAATTGAGGGAGAGAACCTTTACACCACTGATACCAGCATGCAGGGTTCATCGGCAAAGATTAGTGTTACCGGTAGAACCGGGTTGCTCACGCGCGATTACGATCAAAAGTTGATTATCGTCCCGCGCCTAAGGCATAGCCTGCCGGTGGTAGGTGCGATTGCCGCTGGTACTACTGTGGGCCTGGGATTGTTACTGCTGCAAAACCTTTTCAAGGACGCTATCGACAAGAGTGTACAGGTCGAGTATCTGGTTACCGGAACCTGGGAAAATCCTCAGTTAGAGCTGGTCAAAAAGGTTGTTATTGAAAGACCAAAAAATGAAAAATAGATGTTATTAAGAAAATTAATCCTGATTCCGCTGTTATCGCTGGTACTGTCACCTGTATGCGCGAATAGCCTACGTATTTTTAGCCTCGGTGCGGACGAGTGGGCAAGACCACGTAGCGGCCCCGTTATTCCGCATTTTGGCACGCTTCGATCGGCAATCGATTACTGGGAAAAAGGAACGAATACAGCCGTTCTGATACGCTATCCGGGAGAGGACAGCGGTGAAATATGGGCCTCAGAATTACGCGACTGGTTTATCTCTCTCGGTATTCCGTCAGATTATATTATGCTGGTACCCGGCAGCCAGGATGCCGATGAAATAACGCTGGTCGTCGGCAATCGCGAAGAACTCAAGCAATAACGGAATTATATTATGTCTTCAACTCTAGATCTGGTGGTCGGCCAGCTGTTACAACCGACTGGACTTGGAATTAGTCAACTGGACAAATTCCTCGATGGGCTGCATAGCACCCATATTGATACGGGCGATCTCTATTTTCAGGTCAGCCAGCAAGAGTCGTGGGTAATGGACGATGGTATTATTCGAGAAGGTTCTTTTAATATCGAAAAAGGTGTCGGTGTTCGCGCCATGTCCGGTGAGAAAACCGGCTTTGCTTATTGCGATGACCTGCAGTCGAACGCAATTACCCAGGCGGTTAGCAGCGCCAGGGCTATTGCCAACCAGGGGCAGAATGCCAGCGCCCGCATATCGCTTAACTCACAGAACTTCAATGCCCTGTACACGGCCGATAACCCGGTTGATGGTCACAGTGCCGATGATAAAGTTGAATTGTTAAAAAAACTCGATACCTATACTCGATCTCTGGATGAGCGTATCGAACAGGTCATTATTTCCCTGTCAGGAGGAATCGACCATATCCTCGTTGCCGCGACTGATAATACCCTGGCATCGGATATCAGGCCGCTGGTAAGGTTGAATGTAACGGTTCTCGTGCAACAGGATGGTCGCCGTGAACAGGGGTCTTCAGGTGCGGGCGGACGGCGTTCCTACGAGATGTTTTTTGAAGGTGACACGGCCTATGCTCTCGCTCGCGAAGCGGTACGCCAGGCGACAGTTAATCTCGAATCGGTGGCTACACCGGCAGGTGGTATGCCCGTGGTGCTGGGGCCGGGCTGGCCCGGCGTACTATTGCACGAAGCCATAGGGCATGGACTTGAAGGTGATTTCAATCGTAAGGGCACGTCGGCCTTCAGTAATCGTATTGGTGAACAAATCGCCTCGCCGCTATGTACCGTGGTGGATGACGGAACCCTGAAAGATCGCCGTGGCTCGCTTAGCGTGGACGATGAAGGAGTACCCGCAGAGTGCACCACCCTGATAGAAAATGGCGTTCTTAAAGGTTATATGCAGGATAAAATGAATGCGCGCTTAATGGGTATGCAATCGACCTCGAATGGTCGTCGTGAATCCTTCGCCCACCTGCCGATGCCACGTATGACAAATACCTATATGCTAGCGGGCGAATCGGACCCTGAAGAAATAATTAGCTCGGTAAACAAGGGTTTATATGCGGTTAATTTTGGCGGTGGCCAGGTCGATATTACCTCGGGTAGATTTGTGTTTTCACTCTCCGAGGCTTATCTGATCGAAAATGGTCGTATCGGCGCACCGGTTAAAGGCGCTACCCTGATTGGTTCCGGCCCGGAAGTGATGGGCAAGATATCGATGGTGGGAAACAACCTGGAACTGGATCAGGGAGTCGGTGTCTGCGGCAAGGAAGGCCAGTCAGTACCTGTTGGCGTCGGACAGCCGACCCTCAAGATCGACGAGATTACGGTTGGTGGCACGGATGGTTAGCGGATTGTCTGGTTGTGCGCACTAGCGATTTAATCTTCGAGGTTTCATACACAAACACTATTGTCGAGGGTAGGGGGAGTCTTAAATTACCCCTCATTGTGCAACAATCAACTTAAACCACACTTCGTCATACCGGCTTTCGCCGGCATGACGCTGTGGTAGCTATGACGATAAAATCCTTGTTAAACTAACTCACCGACACCCCGGAAATTTCCATTCTGGATTTGCCGCTTTGGAGGGTTAGCTGACCCAGAAACTCACCAGGGAGCTGAGTACTGGTCAGCCGCCACAGGATAGTCACTCCGTTCTCGCGCTTTATCGAATCAATTAATTCGTAATCGGGTGCGATGCTGGTAAGCAGGGGGTAATCCCTGCAGCTTTCCCGAAAATGTTCTTCGGATAGCTTTGCCAGCAGGTCGTCGGAAAAACCCCGCGAAAAACGTACGTAACTATGTTCGGCGGCGGCTTCGACTATATTTTTCCAGATCGGCAGGGCTACCGATTTAAGCTGTTCGTTTTTCAAATTCATGCGTTACTCGTTCTTCAGGTTGCAGCGATCGTATTTGTGGAAGATTTGCTCAACCATATTCTCACGTCTTCATAAATCGACAACATGGCCGGAATCACGAGTAGAATAAGTACAGTTGCAAATGCGAGGCCAAAAGCGATCGATACCGCCATCGGGATCAGGAACTGCGCCTGCATGCTGGTCTCGAAGATCATCGGCGACAATCCCAGGAAGGTGGTCAGAGTGGTGAGCAGGATCGGTCGGAAGCGGCGGGCGCCCGAGTCACGGATGGCCTGGTCCACGGAGATTCCCTGGGCCCGCTCGC
>JBGUEB010000293.1:0-4013 GCA_041821565.1 Gammaproteobacteria bacterium
CTTGCGCCGCTTCATCAGAGGTGACCGTGTAGCCGTGTTTTGCGATGTCATTATAACGCGGCAGACGTGAGTGGAAAAGCCGTGGAAAAATCCAACGAGCGAATTCGTCGGGTTCAATCTGAGCGGCATACTGAAGATTATTTTCTTCAAAATAGACTACCAGTTGCTCCTGTAAAAACTCGGGGCGGTAATAAAGCGGCTTGGGTGAAGTTTGCGCTCTTTGAATCAGTACGTCTTCCTGATCCTGGTTGGCTATTTTGATATAAAGAATCATCGTGTTATTTATCAGAGGTTCGATCACACCGGGTTCGTCCAGTTCGCACAGGCTGCCGCCTACATCGTTAACAAAATTCGGATAACCATAAACCTGTTCGGCCTTCTGGATAAAATCCGGAATTTCCAGCATCGCGTCGATTTCTGCCTGTCGGTAAATAGCCTGGCGTCGAATAAACTCATCGAGTGCAACACCTCCCAACTCAGGATTGCCCAGCTTGCCGACGAAGCTGAGTACCGGGCCAAGATTGTCAACCCTGATATTGTTGTGAATGTAGATCCAGTCGTTGCGTAACAGTTCCTTCAGGAAAGGTACCTGCATCGCCTGCTGTTTAATCATATCGAGGATATGTTCATCCAGGTAACGAGTTCCAATCCGATAATCACCGGAATAATGAAACCAGTTTTCGCCATACAAGCGTGCTGAAAGATAAGATTTACCCACCCCGGACATGCCAAGCAGGGTGACTTTCTTACGTTTCCAGGCGCGAAACTCTTCGACAGTAAACTTCAAAACCAACTCCAGCGAGAATAAAAACTGATTATGCTATATCGGCTAATCGGGTGGAACCCCGAAAAGCCATCAATATTTCGAAACCAGTCCTTAGCACTGTCGTTTTGATTCGTAGAGGCATTAATTGGGAACACCCGACTGGGAAAATATCGCAATTTATTTCGTCTGTGTATTGCCATTCGTGAATCATTATAGTCAACTGTGACTCTGCTTCATTTCGAGAATTTTTCCCTTGAATCAGACTTACGACTACATCATTGTTGGCGCCGGTTCTGCTGGTTGTGTACTGGCGAATCGACTCTGCGCCAATGGTAAAAACTCGGTTCTGGTGCTAGAGGCTGGAGGCAGCGATAATAAATTCTGGATTCAAACACCGATCGGCTATGGCAAGACTTTTTATGACAAGAAGGTCAACTGGATGTACATGACCGAAGCGGATCCGGGCATCAATCATCAAAAAAACTTCTGGCCTCGAGGCAAGGTCGTTGGTGGATCGAGTTCCATCAATGCGATGGTCTATATCCGTGGTCAACCCGAAGACTTTAACGACTGGCGTGATCTGGGTAATCCGGGCTGGAGTTGGGATGAGGTATTACCCTACTTCAAGAAGTCCGAATGCAGTTCTGATGGCGGCAACCAGTATCGGGGTGATAGTGGTCCGCTGTATGTTAATAATGTCAGTCGTGAATACCATCCCCTTTGTGAAACATTTATCGATGCCGCCAGGGAGTATGGATTCAATTACAACCCGGACTTCAACGGCGAGACCCAGGAAGGTGTCGGTTATTATCAGATTACCACCAGAAATGGAAAACGCATGTCGGCCGCACGCGCCTATTTGCACCCTGCCCTCAGGCGTGATAATTGCCATTTAATAACCAATGCCCATGTAACCCGGATAATAACCAGGGACAAAAGCGCCGTTGGCGTGGAATACCTGCAACATGGCCGGACCCTGACCGCAAATGCCTCTAGCGAAGTTATAATCTCGGCCGGGGCAATTAATTCACCACAGATACTACAACTCTCCGGAATAGGCCCGCAAAAACTGCTGAACAACCTCGGCATTAGCATTGTCCACGCGACCGAGGCGGTCGGACAGAATATGCAGGACCATATCGGTTGCAACCATTATTACAAATCGAGGGTACCAACCTTAAACAATCAACTCCATCCCTGGTGGGGGAAATTACTGGCTGGAATACAGTACCTGCTGTTCCGGCGCGGGGTGCTATCTATCAGCATCAATCAGGCTGGTGGATTCGTCAAAAGCCATCCGCAGCGGCCAAGGCCCAATCTGCAACTATACTTCGCCCCCATGACCTATACCACGGCGCCTGCAGGCGAACGGCCCTTAATGAGTCCTGACCCCTATCCTGGTTTCCTCAATTCGATAGGCCAATTGCGACCACAAAGCCGGGGTTATCTTCATATTGACTCTGCTGATCCACTCGCGCACCCCAAAATTTACCCGCGATATTTATCGGCCGAGGAAGATGTCCAGGAAATGCTCGAAGGTATTCGGCTATTGCGCGCGATGGCCCAGACTCCGGCACTCAGCGCAATCATCGAGGAAGAACTAACACCGGGTCTGAATATCGATTCCGACGACGAACTCATTGACGATATCAGGCAACGTAGTACCACTATATTTCATCCTACCAGTACCTGCATGATGGGAGCGGATCCGAAAACCGCGGTGGTTGATAGCCACTGTCGGGTCTATGGAATTAAAAATTTACGCGTAGTCGATGCCTCCGTATTCCCGACAGTGATCTCTGGCAACACCAACGCAGCGACCATAATGGTCGCTGAAAAGGCTGCCGATTTGATTCTGAATGGATAAAACTTCAGCGCCCATGTCTCGCCTGGATAATAACCCGGGGCTCGGTGTTGCTACCATGCTGCTCAGCATCTTGTTGTTTTCAATGATGGACGCCATGGTGAAGTGGCTTGGCGGTAACTACCCTACTCAGCAAATCATGTTTTTTCGAAGCCTGGTGGCGATGATTCCGGTTGCCGCAATCATAGTTTCACGCGGTGGTCTTAAGGTTTTAAAAACCCGCCAACCAGCCATGCACCTGCTACGTAGCACGCTTGGAATCTCGGCCATGGCCTGTGCTTTTTACGCCTTCTCATTAATGCGCCTGGCGGATGCCATTTCGATATTACATACAGCACCGCTCATTATGACTGCCCTGTCGATATTGATACTCGGTGAAAAGGTAGGGCTACACCGTTGGTCTGCCATAATTGCCGGATTTACCGGCATGCTGATCATTATCAGGCCCGGACAAAGCATGCTTGAAAGTGGCAGCCTGTTCATGTTAATCGCGGCCTTGTTGATCGGCTGTAATTCAATCATCATTCGACATCTGAGCGCGAAGGACGACCCGGTATGTATCACTTTTTATTTTACCTTGACCGGTGTAGTGGCGAGTTCCATCGCTATCGCCCTGTTCGGCTGGGTAATGCCATCATCGGGAGACTGGATATTTTTGATTGCTGTTGGCTTATTTGGCGGTGTCGCCCAGTATTTGATGACAGTGAGTTATCGCCACAGTGAAATTGCCGTGGTCGCACCGCTCAAGTTCCTGTCGATTGTCATGGGTGGCCTGATAGCCTACCTGGTCTGGGCCGAGATACCGGACCTGCAAAGCCTGGTAGGAATTTCTATTATTGTTGGCGCCGGTCTCTATGCGATGCATCGTGAGTTGCTGTTGACCAGGAGAGCGAAGCGATGAGTAATCCCCTGGCTGACTGTATCATGAGATATCTCATACAAGGAATACTAGTATCAACAACAATCTGAAAGCCTACGTTTTACTTATCTTTACCACCGGGTGCTGGGGAGCGAATGCCATTTTAGGTAAAGTAGCGGTCGGTGAAATTTCACCTATGCTGTTAGTAACTTTACGTTGGTTTTGTGTGCTTATCCTGCTACTGCTATTTGCTCGCAGGCATCTGATTCGGGACTGGCCCGTATTACGCAATCATCTCGTATTTGTGGGTCTAATGGGTACTATTGGATTTACCTTGTTTAACGCCCTGTTCTACACGGCGGCTCACTCGACGTCCGCGATCAATATCGGTATTTTACAGGGATCTATTCCTGTCTTCGTATTACTCGGCACGTTTATTCTGTATCAGTCACGGATTACTCGTCTGCAGGCTTGCGGTGTCGCAGTCACCCTGATTGGGGTCATCATCGTCGCCTCGGGCGGTG
>JBGUEB010000294.1:0-3977 GCA_041821565.1 Gammaproteobacteria bacterium
GATTTTTGCCATATTGCCGAAATTGACGTTGCTCCTGCAATACGGCAGTCAGGCAATACTCGGCAATTTCATGCGCGGGGGTATCGGTTACCAGGCGCGCAACCTGTATCGCATCCGGTAAAGATTCATCGGCCAGGATTGACTCGACTCCGGCACCGATTTTTTGAATCAGTTTTAAATTGGGATAGCGTAAAGCCTCGCCTGTATTGTAGTTACTAACCGCTAGCATCTCGATCTCGTCGATATTGCCGGGTGCAGCGCTACAACGTATGTCAGCCCCTGGATAGAATTTGACCAGGTCTTCCTGTAATTCTTCGTCCGCCATCCAGCCGGGTTGTTTAATATCGATTAATAATGCCATAAGCCTGCTGACCGCCTCCAGTAAGACATTTAATACCCATCCTATACGTCAAAAAATTGTTTTGCGCTGAACTTATTGTTTGTCGACGCCAAGCTCAGTCGCTATCTCACGCACATGGGCCGGGCCCATTCGACAACAGCCGCCAATTATTTTAGCCCCTGCCTGGTACCAGCCCCGGGCTGCAGTTGCACATTCTAACGGAGTTTCGGTGCCGTGCCAGACTTTATCATCGGCATCATAATGTTCGCCGGAATTTGGGTAGACCACAATCGCCCTTGTCCATGATGCAGACTTGATTTCACCGATTAACGATTGAATATACTGTGGGGCGGTGCAATTCACGCCGATTGCAACCACCCCTGGAAGCCGTTCAAACAGGGCAACCGCCTGCCTTAGCCTGGTGCCATCGTTTAGTAGTCGTTCATCCTGACAGGAAAAGCTAACCCAGGCTGGCGTGTTTACTTTTCCCAGCAATTGGCACAATACCCGGGCTTCCTGAAGACTGGGTATGGTTTCACAGGCGAGCACATCGGCACCGGCAGCATCCAGCCAGATCAGCCGTTGCCGATGGAATTCCAGCAAGGTCTGATCATAAACCCCGTAGTCTCCATTATACTCCGAGCCGTCGGCGAGATAGGCACCATAAGGACCAATGCTCGCTGCTACCAGCGGCTGGTATCCACAATCCGGATTTTGTTGAAGATATTCATCGACCGCAGATTTGGCCAGATCGACGGATCTAATAAACAGTTCCCGCGCCTGCTCGGGCGACAGGCCCATAGCCCCAAATCCAGCGATGCTGGCCTGGTAACAGGCGCTCGTAATACATTGAGCACCGGCATCGAGATAAGCACGGTGTATATCTTTGATCGCCTGTGAATTATTCATTAACAGTTCTGCGGACCAGAGCGGTGTTGATATATCGTAACCACGACGGTCGAGTTCACTGCCGAGACCGCCGTCCAGAATAATCGGCCCGTCCTGTGCAAGCATCTTGTCGAGATTCGATCTACGCATACTCATTGAATATCCGATTTCTGATTTAAATCACTAACGCGCCTGGACACCGACGGTCTAGTTTGGCATTCATGAATTGATTATACGCTCCCTAACGCGCATTTTGCATGAAGAGCGGGCTAGCCCGGTCTTCCATCGACACGGGGACTACCGAGAACAGGCAGGTAAAATATCACGAATATTCCGTAACCCAGCAGCCACAAAGCGATGCTGAGCAGGTAACTCCAGTTGTGACTGGTAGCGGGCGAAAACAGTGGTAACCAGACACGACAGATAGCGGCAACTGCAACACAGAGGAAACCGACACTAATCCAGGGGTCCACCGCCAGAGGTCGCCCGGTGTGGCCAAGAGAGACCCTCGACATCATCGCCAGGATCAACAAACTCATGCCCCCAAGGGTAAAACTATGCAAAATGGTGGCGTATTGCTGCGCAAATTCATTAAACAGCGCTAGCCTCAATCCGGCATAACGAACCGCGCAAAGAAAAAACCCCAGCACGATAAATAAATAAGCAAGATGTAACGACCAGAGCAAAGGTTCCCGCAAGGTAATCCAGGGACGCCAGCGTAACAAGCGTAACAGGTGAAACCCGCCCGCGATTAAAAATATAGCGGCAATCAATAACGGTGACAAATACGGGATTGCCCCGCTTATTTGCAATAAGGCGAGGAGACCGACCGATCCTATCGACGCCATTTCGATGAATGAGTTCGGTACAGCCTTGACCGTACCCGTTCCATTAGCGGTAAAAACCGGAATCACGCGTCCACCCATTACGACCATGAGAAAGACAATGATGAATATTGCATTGTGACCGGCGTTACGGGCAATTCCACCGTCACCCTGGGCTATAGCCCAGTACATTTGCGCATTAGTGGTAGCCAACAGTAACAGTAATGGCACAAAAAACAGGTTGTGGTACTGCCCCGCCCGCCAGACCATGCTGCCCATCACCCAGGCCGCCGTTGGTAAAAACGCCAGGTCCAGCCAGGGCAACAGAAACCTGGTCGCGTCATGTGGATAAAGCAGCAGAAGGCGTGGCAACAGCCAGAGTGAAAACAAACCGGCAAGCGGCCAGCCGCTAATGCCTGGCTGTCCGGTCCAGTTTTGCACCGCTGTCAGCAAAAACCCGATAATTATCGCTGCCACGAAACCGTATAGCATTTCATGGGCGTGCCACCAGATCCAGCCGCTGTAAGGGGTCCACCGCAACGCCCCCAACCAGAAGGCCGCCCACAGGCCCAGGGCCAACAGTGAAAACAGGGCCCCCCCAAGGAAGAATGGACGGAAAGCCAGACGAAATAATGGCAACACGCGTTTCGCCTCGACCGGATCTACCAGCTTGTGCATGAACTTCTCCTTTCCTGGGAATGCCTGTTTACCGACTTACCGCTATCCAGTCAACCTGGATTAAAAAATCTGAATCGGCCGCTTACTGTGATAATGTCTATCTCTTTAGCCAAACATTAAATCGAAATTCGAGTGCAAGCGCCTTGATGTATATCAGGTGATTCGAATCCTGAAAACCTGAATGAGAGAAAACGATATGTGGCCAGGCGCAGAGCTGACAGATTTACTTCAAATAAAACACCCGATCATCCAGGCGCCGATGGCGGGGTCAACTAATCCAGAGTTGGTCGGCGCGGTCTCGAATGCCGGCGGACTGGGTTCGCATGGTTGTGCGAGGATGTCTGCTGCCGAATTGATCGAAACCGCAAAAGAGACCCGGGCAATCACGGACAGGCCATTTAATCTCAATTTCTTTGCCCATGCTGAACCAGCCAATACTCCTGAAGAGGACGCCAATGTCCTGTCACTATTAGCTGACAGCTATCATGAACGAGGTATCGGAGAACTACCTGAAAATCATAAGACCATGTACGACTCCTTCGATGAAAATATCCTGGCGGCACTGCTGGAGATCAAGCCCGGGGTAGTCAGTTTCCATTTTGGCCTGCCGACACCCGAAATGTTAGGAGCTTTACGCGATGCCGGCTGCATCATCCTTTGCTCGGCGACAACCGTAGCCGAGGCAAGGGTACTGGCCGATAGCGGTGTCGATGCGATTATTGCCCAGGGCTGGGAAGCGGGCGGCCACCGCGGCACATTTCATACCTCGTTCGAAGATTTTGGCATTGGCACCATCGCGTTGGTGCCTCAAATTGTCGATGCGGTTGATATACCGGTGATAGCGGCGGGTGGCATTGCCGACGCCAGGGGCATTGCCGCGGCATTCAAACTCGGTGCGAGTGGTGTTCAACTGGGTTCTGCGTTCCTGTCCTGCCCCGAGGCATCTATCAGCGATGCGCATCGAAGCGCAATTCGAAATGCGCGGGATGACGATACCCGTTTAACACGGGCCTTCTCGGGTCGCCCGGCGCGGGCGAGGAACAATCCCTACATGGAAAAAATGGTCGAACAACGCACCCGCTTTCCGGATTTTCCGATGATGTACAAGTTCAGTCGTCCTTTAATGGAATCGAGTGCCGAAAACAACGACAATGATTTCAGTTTTCTGCTCTACGGTCAGGCCACGGCGCTTAACTGTGAATTACCCGCATTTGAACTACTGGTGAAACTCGCTAAGGAATCCCAGG
>JBGUEB010000295.1:0-3964 GCA_041821565.1 Gammaproteobacteria bacterium
ATGCTTGCCTCGGCGGTAAACGCCTGTAACAGGTTGGAGCTGCGTTCTTCACGCTCTTCCGCACTTAAGCTGGCATTGAAGACAGGTCCGCCACTCGAAATATCAGCGCCAAGCGCAAGCGCCGCAGCGACACCTATGGTCACCGCCTTCGCCCCGAGCGCCAACATTTTTGCACCATCGGTACCGGTACGCAAACCACCAAAGTAAATCAGGTCAATTTCTTCTTCGCGGTTTAATGCTCGAAGTTGAGAAACCGCATGATTTAGGATAGCAAGGTCCGGGGCGCCTGAAAGCTCTCCATTGAGACCAGGCAAGCCATTGCTGGAATCCAGCAATAAGAAATCGAGTTCCTGCTCCAGCGCAAAAGGAATCGCGGCTTGCAAGTTCGCGTTGTTAACCAGCAACCCAGTCGGTTGAGATCTTCCTATACGGGTTACCTTAGCTGCTGCCAGGGCCTCATCCGCTCTATATATAACACCATCGGCATCGGCATCAGCACTTCCCTTCACTATTTGAATCCATTTGGCACCTTCGCCAATCGGTTTAGAGCCGATGTAGGCGGCACCATGCTTTACAATCGACTTTGCGAAGGACTCCCGAATCTCGCCCGGCGCATTATCTAGTCCAGTTACGGTGAATGGAATATCGAGCTTAAGGCTTTTGATAGCGCCAAAATGCGTCTCTGTTTTACAGCCTTCGCGATAGGGATCGATGACCAGACGAGACAGGTTGGCGGGCAGAAATACGAGGTCGTCCAGGGTCGGCGAGTGTTCCTCGCCAAACGGATTATCTCGATTTTCCAGGCGCTCATCCAGAATGCTAACCTGTTTCTCGACATCATCGGGGGTCAGGCGCGCCATCGCAAAAATAGACTCGCGAGTATGCACCGTGTAGTCACCAGACCCGGTTTCGGCATCACATCTGAAACACCTTGCCGCCTCGGATTTCGCTTCTTCGGCGGAATAGGTTGATTCAATTTCTGCAAACTCAATCGGCTTTTCACCGAGCCCGTGAAACTCTTGATGAACACGTGGATTAAGCTCCCAGTCAGGGTCATTGCATATGGGTACTCGACGTGTCCGGTATGGTGTGCGATAGGGTAACGGGCTATCGTTACCCTGCAGATAAGCTTTCATGTAGTAAGCCGCACGATGACCATGATACATGGCCTCAACAATCGTCGAACCACCAAAAGCACCGTCACCTGCGCCGAAGATCATCGGGTCTTCGGTCACCATGCCTTCGAAATTTGTTTTTACCCGATCCCAATCCATCAGGCCAGGCTCATCAAGTTCAGCGCATTCAGCTTTCTGTCCCACCGCAGCGATCACGAGGCCACACTCAATATCATGTTCTGAACCTTCTACATCGACTGGTCGGCGTCGACCATCTTCGCCGGCTTCGCCCATTTCAGTACGAATACAACGCAATGCCTTGCCATCGATAACTTCGACTGGCTGCGTGTTGTAAACGATTTCGATGCCTTCATCGATAGCACCCTGCAATTCTTCTTTACGCGCTGGCATGCCTTCGGCGTCACGACGGTAAATGACCTTGACCTTTTTGACGCCCGGTAAGCGTATCGCCGCCCGGCAGGCATCCATAGCCACGTCGCCACCACCGATGACAAGAACTGTCTCTGGCAAGCTTGGACGCTCGCCGGCGTTAACTCGATACAAGAAGCTGACGCCATTCTGCACGAAGGGCTCAGCCTCTCCGGGAAGGCCCATTTTCTTACCGACGAAAGCACCGATGGAAAGCAGTACCGCATCGTGTTTTTGCTTCAGCTCACCGAGGCTAACCTGATCACCCAGTGCAGCATTGAGATGAATCTTGATACCGGGGCAGTGATCCGTTATTCGGTCGATATCCTGTTGCACAACTCCCTCGGGCAGGCGAAAACGGGGTATGCCCCAAAACATCATGCCACCGAGTTTGTCGGTGGCCTCGTACACATGGACTTCATAACCAGCTTCAGCCAGATCGTGCGCGGCGGTTAAGCCGGCTGGACCCGCGCCGACGACAGCAACGGTTTTTTCCTGTGTCACTTTTACCGGTGGCAGCGCATAGCCCGGACCTAATGTTTCCAGCACATAGCGTTTCAGGTTACGGATAGCGATAGCGCCATCACTGTCGGCACGTCGGCAGGCAGGTTCACATGGGGCATCACAGACACGACCACAAATGGCACTAAACGGATTGGTTGCCATAATGGCTTCCAGCGCTGCCTCGTTTTTACCTTCCCAGATTAAGCCAATGTAAGATGGCGCATCAGTACCAACCGGACAGGCTACCTGGCAGGGCGCCGGTACGTAATGAATGTCTGTTCGGTCATCTTGCAGATCGGCAGTTGCTGTAATGGAAAAAGCTGAATTTTGTTGCGCCATGATTATCCCGCCATTCGATCTAGAAGTTCCAGGCCTATTGCCGGAGGCTTTTGATTTCGACTTTCAGGGACATAGGGTAACCCGGTTATGTCGGCTGCTTCTGGGGTTAATGCCACCAGGTCGTCACGACTCACCTTGTGTACATCGTCATATCCCAGCGCTTTGGTAATAGCGGCGATCTGCCATCGAAGTGACTCTAAATATCGATGTATGTTCATCGCCTGGCGGTCAAGATCGTAACGTGCTTCATGAACCTTGTCCTGGGTAGCTATGCCTACCGGACAACTGCCGACATGACATTGCATGCAGGCGATACAACCACCCGCGATAATGGCCGAGGTACCAACCGAGGTGCAGTCAGCGCCCAGAGCGAGCATTTTGACGACGTCCACACCGTCCTTTATTCCGCCCATCATCACCAGATCCATATCGTCACCGGCGTCGATTTCCCGCAGACCGTCAATCGCTTCCTGAACGGCGGATAGTGTAGGAATACCAACATTCTCGAGCACTTCGGTACTGGCCGCACCGGTGGATCCCTGCAGACCATCGAGTTCTACGAAGTCAAAGCCGTCCTTGTAAGCAATTTTGATATCGTCATTAACGCGCCCAGCACCCATTTTGATGCCAAGCGGAACCTTGTGACCGGTTGCCTCGCGAAACTCTTCTACTTTAATGACGAGGTCATCCGCGCCCAGCACGTCGGGGTGGCGTGAGGGCGAGCGCAAATCAATCCCCTGTGGGATACCGCGGATCGCAGCAAGTTCTGGAGTCACTTTTTTTGCCATCAATTGCCCGCCCAGGCCCGGTTTGGCGCCCTGCGAAATATAGATTTCAATCGCATCAGCACGCTGCATGTCCTTCACGTTCCAACCAAGCCGGCCAGAAAGGCACTGGAAAATCAACTGGTCAGCTTCTGCTCGTTGTTCGTCGAGCATTCCACCCTCACCGGTATTTTCCGAGATACCGGACAGTCGCGAAGCTCTTGCGAGTGCAATTTTTACCTTCCGACTAAGGGCACCGAAGCTCATCGGTGCAATCATTACCGGCATCGACAGGCTTATAGGTTTGGCACCGTAACGACCACCGACGGTGGTTTTTAAATTAATATCTTTCAAATCTTCAGGATTAGCGTCGACTGCAGATACATCTCTTTTAAAGGCGATATCGTTCAAATGGGGAACCGGTTTCGAAGCACCGTAGCCACGAATGCGATAACGACCTACCTCTCCCTTGATCCAGATATCTTCCTGGACTTTCTCATTCCAGTAATTAGAAGACTGCGACGATACGAAGAAGGGCTGCGGGCGAGTACGAGGTTCGACATTGCTATAACGTAATTTTTTCCCGGCATTGACTATCTTGGTGAACTCACCATCGAATGTCATTCCGTAACGATTAAGAAATGTGATGATTTCATCATGCTCTCCAGGCTCCATATCGACAATCACGGTGTCGGCGCCTAGGCTTTTGATTTTGCCTCCGACGAATATCTCACCGGCACTCATGTCCTGGCCAACTTTTTCTGCCGCATCACCAAGAATGATAATGCGACCACCGTACATCATGTAACCTGC
>JBGUEB010000296.1:0-3933 GCA_041821565.1 Gammaproteobacteria bacterium
ATAAATCCGAGTCAAAACAAGATCATAGCCAATAGAGTTAATATTGGTTATGATTGGGTCCGGAATCAGAAGATTTGATGCCCGGTGTTGTTGGAGCGAGCCTGGATGGCTATCGGGGCAAGGCGTTGGGTTATGTTTGGGCTTATGGAGCCTAAATTCATTGTAAGGGATGCCGGGAAGAGGTATTGGCCTAGTTAAGAACTACATTGAGGGGCGATGTCGAACAAGCTTCGGCAAATTTAAAAGTTGAAAAACAAGCTAAACAGAGGAGAAGAGGATGGATAACGAACTATCGTCGTTAGTGGTCATATTTACCGAGTTTTACTATTGGGTCACCATCGTGTTTATGTTTCTTATACACGTTGGTTTCTGTATGTATGAGGTGGGGGCCTCTCGATATAAAAACCATACGCACACCTTGATGAAGAACACCATGTTAATCCCGCTGGTGACTATTACTTTCTACTTCTTTGGCTGGTGGATTTATTTTGCCTTCGTCAACGGTCCGTGGATTAGCGGCCCGCTGGTCGAAGCGCCCTGGGCCACGCCCTGGAGCGAACTGATGGGCACGCACATGGGTAGCTCCGTGCATCAGGATGGGTTGACCGTCGGGGATCATGGCTGGTGGTCGCGAATCAATGGTGTGTTCTGGGCCGCCTTCCTGCTGTTCTCATGGACGGCCGCTTCTATCGTATCCGGTGCTGTAATCGAACGTATTCGCCCCAGTGCTTTCTGGATATTGGCCGTTGTCATCGGTTCCTTCACCTGGATCATCGATGCAGCCTGGGGCTGGTCCTGGAATGGCTGGATGGTAGAGGATCTCGGTTACCACGACGCCTATGCGTCCGGTGTAATCCACGCCATTGCCGGCGGTTTCGCCCTCGGTATATTGCTGGTACTGGGTCCGCGCATCGGCAAGTTCCGCTCGGATGGTACGCCACGCAACATTAACCCACATAATCCATGGCTGGTCACGATCGGACTATTCCTGATCTATACCGGTTTCTGGGGGTTCTATGTAGCCTGTAACATTCCTATTATCGATGTGTATGGCGCCGCCATGCTGGATGTGGCCGACAAGAGCTTTTTCAGCGCTACCAACATTTACCTGCAACCAACAACGCTTTCTGCGATCACCTTCAACTTCCTGATGTCGCTGTCGGGCGGCCTGATGGTGGCTTACATCGTATCTGACGGCGATGCGTTCTGGACCTACTCCGGTGGTTTGGCAGGTGTTATTGGCGCATCATCGGGCAACGACCTGTACCACCCCATCCAGGCAATGCTGATTGGCGGCGGCGGTGCCTTCCTCGCCTACAAAATGCACTTCTGGGTCGAGAACAAGTTCAAGATCGACGATGCTGTTGGTGCGGTCGCGGTGCATGGTTATGCTGGTTTCTACGGTATCGTCGTGGCTGGTTTCATGCTCTGGGGGTACCCGTCATCTCCGTTCGAGGGCTATGCAACCATTTCTCCGTGGGGCAACTTCATCGGTGCGATTATCATGTTCTTCGTGCTCGGTTTTGTTCCAGCCTGGATCGTCTCCAAGTTTCTGAACGGTTTCGGCATGTTGCGCATTCCACGTGAAATTGAACTGGTCGGCCTGGATATCAACTACGAGTCTGCCCGTGCTGCGGATGCCGATGAAGTCGCCCAGGCAATACGAGAAGAAGCCGGTAGAGGCGCCTGATTCGTTTCCTATCGATAACCGAATAACATTGAGGAGAAAATATTATGGCTACTGGTCCAGTTGATAATTGGTTGAACATCGACACCTTTGGTGCAATCTACCCGTTCGTCGGAACAGAAATGATGTTGGCGATTGTGGGCATTGCCTTCTGGCTGATCTGGCATTTCGTTCAGATCAGGAAGGAAAACGAAGAGTTCGCCAAGGACATCGAAAACATTAGAAAACAGGGAGGGCCGGGCAAGGTCCTGGACGATGAATCCCGACGTGAAATCGAGGACCAGGTCGGGCAATAGACGCCTGTCTTACCTTGATAACATGCTGTAACCAAACCCCTTCGGTCGATGCCGAAGGGGTTTTCACTCCCGCGTTGGTATTGTCATGGCCGTGATCAAAGACGCGCTCTCGAGCTTGCCGTCCAAACCGGCGCTGTTTATCGCACCGCTACTCGTTGTGCTGGTGTTGTCTCTTTACTACCGCGATCAGTACAACAAATGTGTCGATATTAAAGAGGCTCGAGCCGCGCTAAACGAGCATTTACTTGAGCTGGGTTCACCAGCGCGGTTTCGGCTTACGGATTTTGCAGACTTTGACTGGACCAAGGTGCGCATAGTCGCAAGCGTGGCTCCGGACACCATCAGCGATACCTGCCCGTTGGACTGGAACTGGTCCAGCGGTGAGCGAGATTCCCTGATTGCCTCCGGAGGCCTGGCAGTGATGATATTCGGCCAGAAGGGACGGATCGTCAAATACCTTGAATTACGTGGCGATGAAGTTGAATTTCGCGGTGCTGAAGGCAATCGCAATCTGTCGCCGGAGGCGGCCGTGTTCAGCGTTGCTCGTAAATCCGGTGGTGGCGTGAGACTGACGCTGAAAGATTAATTCGAAACGTGATACTGGATCAAAACGTGTCGCTTTATCGATGTTTTGCGAATTCGACAACCTTAAAATACACGGGTATCTAACATATCGTTGCGGAAAGGATACCGCAGACGTGGCAACCTGATTTTTGGAGATAAGAACCTTGGCAACGATCATCGACGGTAAAGCATTTTCGGCAAACCTGCGCGCGGAAATCGCGCTCAAGGTTGAAGTATTAAAACGCGATCATTCCCTGGTACCAGGACTCGCCGTGGTTCTCGTCGGTGAAGATCCGGCGAGCCAGGTGTATGTCCGTAGTAAAGGCAAACAAACTACCGAAGCCGGGATGAATTCCTATGAGCATAAATTGCCTGCAGATACTGGTGAAGATGAACTCTTAAAGTTAATCGAGCAGTTGAATATTGACCCGTTAGTTCACGGTATCCTGGTGCAGTTGCCTCTGCCGGGGCATATCAATGAAGAAGCCGTGATTAATTCGGTTGCGGCAGATAAAGATGTCGATGGATTCCATCTTTCTAACGTCGGTCGACTATCTACCGGGGCCAAAGGTATTGTGCCCTGTACGCCACTTGGTTCGATGATGATGTTAAAGGATCATCTCGGAGATTTATCGGGAAAAAAAGCGATTGTTGTCGGTCGTTCTAACATAGTCGGAAAGCCCATGGCTGCGTTGTTGCTGGCAGAAAGCTGCACCGTAACCATTGCGCATTCTCGCACGCGGGATTTACCCGGTGAATGCCGCCAGGCCGATATACTCATTGCCGCTGTCGGCCGTCCCGAAATGGTCAAGGGTGACTGGATTAAACCGGGAGCCACCGTCATCGATGTCGGCATCAACCGCATTGAAAACGAGGATGGAACGAAAAAACTGGTGGGTGATGTAGAGTTTTCGAGTGCCAGCGAGGTAGCGGGTGCGATTACTCCCGTACCCGGTGGTGTGGGTCCAATGACGATTGCCTGTTTACTGCACAATACCCTGCAGCAGGCCTGCCGATTAAATGGGATCGAAGTACCTGAGTAAGATTACCTCACGCCGGACAATTATTTAATCATTCCTGATCCTGGGCGATCAGTTTGTTAATATCACGCCGAAAATCTGCAATTTCATCGCGCAGCCGTTTATCCTGTTTCTGTGTGCGCGCTTCAATGACGTCCGCTAGCGCAGCATAAATTACCTCCTGATTATGCAGATTAGCCGCCTTATACGCTGGTGATTCGAACTGTTCCCGATTATTCAGTAGATCCAGGGCGGCTTCTTGCCAACCGGGCTTGCGATCAAGAAGCTTTTCTCCCTGCTGTAACCAGGTACGTCGCTGAGCTAGCCAGGCCTCGTCAAAGCGCACAATATCTGCAGCGGCCTGCTG
>JBGUEB010000297.1:0-3931 GCA_041821565.1 Gammaproteobacteria bacterium
CGGCGTGCCTGAGGAAGATCGCGGGCGGGAACTGCTCCCCGCTTTCGGGGTGTCGAAGTGTTCGCTTCAGAACAAAATCAAATAGCAACGGATTGATGTCGTAGATCTCGTTGAGCAGTAATCGCTCTTCCGCCGTGATAAATCCTGCCGAGACGAGGTCACTGGTACGGATCACTACATTAACTGCCGGAAGAGGATAATCGCTGCCATTGACGAGCCGTGAGTGTAAATCCTTGCGTTCGATCATAGTAGCAAGCGGAACCGGAAGACGATTTGCCTGGGTGATTGCCGAGATTTCTCCGAACAGGAGGCCTTCGTATTTTTTTTCGTCCATAAGCCGCAGGAAGAGGTCGAAATTTGAAACCTCTCTTTTTTCAGGGTCGTCAAGATCGATACTCGTGCCGAGTGAAGCGACGTGAGCCATGATGACCTTGACCCCGTGGTCAAGCGCTCGCCGAAAGCGTAACGGGTTTCCATAAATCTGATCTGCCTCGGCTTCGACCGCTTTTTCCTCTCCGACGTGGGTGAGGATCACCATGTTGTTTCTCTTCACCGCATCATAGTAAGAGTCGAGAATGGGGCTGGAGGCATCGATGGCCATCGAGTTGGGGAGCCATTTGATCAGTTTTGCACCTCTCTTCGCCCAGTAGTCGAGACGTTCAACAGCATCTTTCCGATACGGGTGTACCGATATGACCGGGACAAACAGATCCGGATACCTTGTTGCCAAATCCATTACATAACGATTGGGAGTATAGAATTCGGTTTTTTCCTCGATTGGGGTTCCTGTTTCACTGTAACTTTTGTCGAAGGCGAGTATTCGAAATTTTCCTCGATTGGGAATTGCTTTAATCAGTCGAACCAGCCGATCGACATATTGCGCATCGGCATTATCGATATCGGTGATGCCCGAGCTACTTTTGTATACACTAAACTGGAGGTACTTCACCGGGTAAAGAAGGGATTGCATCGAAGGATTGACGTAGGCACCGGTTCCACCTTTTCCCAGTCCGACAATATGGACGTGATAGTCCATGGTTTGACCATGGTCGATATCTGCGTAGGCTTTATTGATCAGTGCCTGTGCTTCGGGGCTGATTTTATTAAGGTCCTCGGGCTGGCCGTTAAATGCACCCCCGAGGCTCGCGCAGGCCGACGCACACAGGAGAAACACAATCACCACCGTTGAACGAACTATCATGGCGTGCTCGTAAATTTGCCCTTTGTTGCAATGTTCAGACTATTAATAAAGTGCGAGGTGCCAAACAGGAGGACTAACCGAACGCGAAATACGAAAACACTTTTCATCAGCTGATGGCTGTGCGCTTATGCAGATATCGCAAATAGACAATAGTGCCAATACTCGCAGCGATATGTTTGAGGCTGTGGCCGCTGATGAAACCTAGCGACTGGAATATTTGATCATCAAAAATTTCAAGCACCTTGGCCGCCAGGTAACAGGCAAGAAATATCCAGATATCCCGATCACGGGTATATTTTGAACTGAATATCAGCAATATCAACGGAATTATCAGCATCGGTAAAAACTGCACCAGTGCATAAGGGCGCAAATCTCCAGAACCGGCAAGTTCGCTGAATGACCAGTACAGGATTGACGAAACTCCGACGATTAACAGGGGTAGAAATATCAATTTGGCGAAACCATCGGAAATTCGTTCACCTAATATGATGCTAAAGAAAGACATGAATGCCAGTGTCATGGGTAGTCGATCCCAGACCAGGCTTTGATTGTCCGGTATCCAATGGTACCAGGCTGATCCAGGTGCAATTGCTATCAGCGCGGCGAAGAAGGTGAAATATGCCGGAAACAGGGAATCGACAGTTACGAGCGATCGGCGCACACAGAGCAGATACAGTCCAGCAATTCCAGCCACTGTGAATAGCAGGTTAGATACCACATTCAATGTATTGGGAATCGACAGGTAACTACGCTGGTCGGCAAACTGATGATATTGCTGGTCCTGGGGGATGGGATCAACAAAGCCGGTAGACACAACCAGGATGACCCCGATCAATATCAGCAACGCATGCTTCTGTTGGATCGAAACAGGGCTCATTGCTTAACTGTGTCCTGAGTTTGTATAACTGACAACAGGCGTTGCAAGTCGATGGTATCGGACGTGATGCCAAACTGTTGTGTCAAGATACTTTCCAGCATTATCCTGTTCTCGATTATGGATTCCTCTCGGTGGCCTGCCTCGGTGACAATAAAGCGGTTGTTTGCACAGGTAATGCGTCCCTGTTCGGTGGCACGTGAACAGATTGTCCTGCGCGTAAAATTCGACGCCTCGTTGGTTTGGTGATATTGGCACATGGTTTCGAATTCTGATATTTGATGTGATTTCAAGTCAAAAATATACAGGGGTTTCCAGTCTCCGACCTCAAATCGTTGCTCCAGAATCCAGCGTATACCGTTACTTTCCACACGATAATAGCGATCTAATTGGAGAATCGGTTTATGCGCAGGGAAAATCGGTAACAAGAAAGAGTCGCCAAATCCGACATCGGCAAATACCGGTTGATCGGCTTCCACCCTTAGCAGCAGGTGGTCGAATTCGGCGCCCAGGGACTTACCGTCAAAGGTGGAGGCCGACAGAAGTTCGACCGAAAAACCCAGTTCGCCAAGAAGCCACGCAAAAGCGTAATTGAGTTCGTAACAAAATCCCCCGCGCCTGAGGTTGACTATTTTGTGCAAAATCACGGGTAGCTCGAGACTGATTTGCCGGTTTAGCGAGATATCGAGATTCTCGAATGGAACTGCCAGCATATGGGCGAGATGGAGTTGATTCAGAGTCGACAGGTTTGGTGCCAGACTACCCTGATAACCAATGCGGTCCAGGTATTTTTCGAGAGTAACTGTTTCTGTTTTGATGGCGGTGCTCTTTTACGAATTTCGAATTTATGCCGGCGCCGGGTTGCCAGTAGACCACTTTTTAAATCGTTTTTTACAATAATCCAGCAATGTTGGGTAATCGGGAAAATAAAGTTGAAAACCATCTTCCGCAGGCGCATCGTACTCGCAGAATTCATTTTCATGCGTGCGGCAGATGGTAGGTCGATCTTCGTATATACCACAACGACCATCAAACTCGAGGTGGCTACAGGGTGCATCAAACATCACGAACCAGCCATCTTCGTCTTTGTATACCCCGACCCCCTGGTGCGACACCTGCCAGAGCAAAATCTCGAAATCGTATTTTGATCTGGGCACGTCGATTTGTTGGGTGACGTAAGTACAGCAAGTCGAGCCGGTGCACAGGTCGCATTTACTTTCTGTGCTGGAATCAGCTTCTATTTTAATTTCAGGAAATTCCATAATTTTCATATTGTATCTGCAAGCCAGTCTCTGGGCTGGAGATAAAATTCAGTGAGCTGCGCCTCGCGACTACCAGGCTCTGGCTGGAATTTGTATTGCCAGTTAACCACGGGGGGCAGGGACATCAGAATCGACTCGGTGCGCCCGCCCGACTGCAGGCCAAACAAAGTACCACGATCATAAACCAGGTTGAATTCGACATAACGCCCGCGACGATACCACTGGAACTTTTTTTCCTGTTCGGTAAAAGCGATATCTTTGCGCTTTTCCACAATTGGTAGATAGGCAGGCAAGTAGTGATCTCCAACACTGCGTATAAAGGCAAATGCAGTTTCGAAATCGGGAGCATTTAAATCATCGAAAAACAATCCGCCTATGCCTCGTGCCTCCTTGCGATGTTTCAGGTAAAAATAATCGTCGCACCATTTTTTATATTTAGCATAGTGGTCCGCCCCGAATGGATCGCAAGCTTGCCTGGCGGTTTGGTGCCAATGCCGACAGTCTTCCGCGTAAGCGTAATAGGGTGTTAGATCGAATCCACCGCCAAACCACCAGATTGATTCTTCCCCGGGTTTCTCCGCTACAAAAAATCGC
>JBGUEB010000298.1:0-3917 GCA_041821565.1 Gammaproteobacteria bacterium
GCACCTGACTTTCCCTGGATAATTATTTCGTCTTTTGATCACGGTCAAATTCTCGAACTGCGCAGTCAGGACTGCTGCTGGGCACTGGCACCAATCATCCTCGGTATCCCGCTGAATGCCAGGCAGCTAATCGATGAAATAAAACCTTTTTCATTCCACCTGTATAACGAGTACCTGGATTTTGGATTGATCAGGGAGATTCAACAACAAGGCGTACGCGTTATGGTTTTCACGGTAAACAAACCTGATCGCGCGCATGAATTGAGAAATGCAGGGATCGACGGTATATTCACCGACTACCCCTCAAAACAACCGGGTAAATAAATAACTCATGTTAAATATTGGACAATACAACCAGCTTGATGTAATCAAGAAAGTTGATTTTGGCCTCTACCTCGACGGTGGCGCCTATGGGGATATTCTATTACCGAAAAAGTATGCGCAGAAAAATGCAGCCATAGGCGATAGGCTCGACGTATTTATCTACCTGGATTCTGAAGACCGTCTGGTGGCGACCACGTTAAAGCCCAAAGCGGTGGTTGGCGAATGCGCCTACCTGAAAGTAGTGGAAGTGAACCGTATTGGCGCCTTTCTGGACTGGGGCCTGCCAAAAGATTTACTGGTGCCGTTTAATCAACAGCAAAAACCGATGCAAGAAGGCTATTCCTACACGGTTTACCTTTATGTCGATGAACACTCAGAACGTATCGCCGGATCCAGTCGTCTTGAGGATTTTCTCACCGAAAATCCTGCCGAGTTGAAGCCAAACCAGCCCGTAGATTTGATGATTTACGGTAAAAGTGATCTCGGCTTCAAGGCGGTCGTCGATGGTCGATATCTGGGCCAGTTGTATCAAAATGAAGTGTTCCGTGCCCTGCATTATGGTGAAAAACTAGCCGGATTTATTAAACGAGTAAGAACTGACGGCAACATAGATTTACGCCTGCAGCCGGCGGCGCATCTGGCTCGAGATAGCCTGGCCGAGTCAATACTACAGCATATGAAAGACAACAAGGGTAGATCGACGCTCACCGACAAGAGCCCTCCCGACGAAATCTACAGGGCATACGGGGTTAGCAAGGCCACTTATAAGAAAGCACTCGGACTACTCTACAAAAATCGTCTGATTACAATCGAAAAGCATCAACTCACACTGGTAAGTTAAAAAACAGTTGAATTCGAATCAATACTACGCAAAATACGCCCCACACTAATTACGGAATAGATGTCATGGCGAGTAACTACTTTTCCAAAATATTTGGCCGTTCCCCATTCGTTGCGATGCAGGAACATATGGGCATAGTGAATCAGTGCGTGAGCCAGTTATCCCCTTTTTTCAAAGCTGTATTGAAAGACGACCACGCCCAGGCCAAAGAAGTTTATAAGGAAATTGGTAAACTAGAAAACAAGGCCGATGTGCTGAAGAAAAAGTTACGCCTGCAAATGCCAAAAGGCCTGTTCATGCCAGTCGAACGCCGCGATCTACTCGAACTGTTACTGGTACAGGACAAGGCCGCGAATAAAGCCAAGGATATTTCCGGCATCATCATCGGACGTAAAATGACCTTCCCGAAAGCAATCGCGGAATTGCTACCCGACTATGTCAAACGCTGTGAGGATGCATGCAAACAGGCTAAAACCGTGATCGCCGAACTGGATGAACTGGTGGAGACCGGATTCGCCGGTAAAGAAATCCAGATTGTTGCTTCTATCATCAACGAGCTCGATGCTATCGAGAAGGACACCGATAAAATGCAGGTAAAAATTCGTACCGCCTTGATGAAAGTTGAGAAAGACCTGCCGCCTGTAGACGTCATCTTCTACTACAAGGTCATCGAAGAAATTGGGGAAGTCGCCGATATATCACAACGCATCGGTAGCCGCGTCGAGCTGTTACTCGCCAAGTAATCTAGCATTAGCCAATTACAGGATTTCAAATGGACCAGGTAACCATATACATTCTTCTTGCAGGCGCACTCGGTTTGTTCATGGCCTGGGGTATCGGTGCCAATGATGTCGCCAACGCAATGGCTACTTCGATCGGTTCAAAGGCATTGACAATCAGGCAGGCAGTGATTATTGCGGCAATATTTGAATTTTCCGGCGCATTTCTTGCTGGTGGGCAGGTAACCTCAACAATCAGGAAAGGCATTATCGATAGCACTGTAGTGGCTCAGTCGCCCGATCTGTTGATATACGGAATGTTAGCCTCGCTCACTGCAGCCGGCCTGTGGCTGGTGATTGCCTCGCGCGCTGGCTGGCCAGTTTCCACAACCCACACCATCGTCGGCGCCATCGTTGGATTTGCCATGGTTGGCATCGGTCTGGACGCGGTCAAATGGGGTAAGGTTATCACTATCGTGATGAGCTGGGTGGTATCCCCTGTTATGTCCGGAATCCTGGCTTTTATTTTATTTCGCAGTGTGCAGAAATTTATCCTGAACACCGATAATCCCATCGCGAATGCAAAAAAGTACGTGCCCATTTACATATTTGCAACCGGTTTCATGATTGCACTGGTCACGCTATTTAAAGGCCTGAAACATGTTGGTCTTGAATTTAGCACAACACAAAGTTATGGCATTGCAGTCATCACTGGTTTATTAGTCATGGTATGCGGCATCTTTTTCATATCTCGCATTAAGATTGATCCACTGGATGACAAGGACTTCCATTTTGCCAATGTCGAGAAGATATTCAGTGTACTAATGGTTGTGACCGCCTGCGCTATCGCCTTTGCCCACGGTTCGAATGACGTCGCTAACGCGGTGGGCCCCATGGCCGCGGTTATCAGTATTGCGAATGAGGGTGTAGTCACCCAGAGATCCGCGATGCCGGTCTGGGTTTTACTGGTGGGTGGTGTGGGTATAGTGCTTGGACTGGCGATGTACGGTAAAAAAGTGATTGCAACCGTCGGTCAGAAAATCACCGAACTAACACCGAGCCGTGGCTTTGCCTGCGGGCTGGCCGCCTCGACCACCGTTGTTATCGCCTCTGGCACCGGCTTGCCGATATCAACCACACACACACTGGTGGGTGCGGTCCTGGGTGTTGGACTGGCACGGGGTATTGGGGCATTGAATCTCGGTGTAGTGGGGACTATCTTTATGTCGTGGATTATCACCCTGCCGGCAGGCGCCCTGCTTTCCATATTCTTCTTTTACTTCTTCAAGGGAATATTTGGTTGATGCCCTCGGGTACTTCCTCAGGGAGAGGGGGTAACCGGATAACGTGACTGCAATCCCTGGTATACCTGGTCCTTGAATCCATCGCTGTCACTATCAAGGCTACCAAGCAATTCGGCCAGGTGTTCGTTGTCTTCCCGGTCCTGCCATACTTTTATGTAACTTCCATCCTTGTAGCCATGATCCTGGCGAAAGAAGTTTAATACGTTTTTACCAACGTAAATTCGATATAACTGGTCAAAGTCCATTTCGATCAATTGCATGATACTGGCGAATCCAGAAAAATGCATCGACTGGTCTGCAATCGTGGTTTGTGCCATCGACTCGATTGCCAGTCGTATATCCTCAATTTTATCGGGACTGGCCATTTCTTCCAGTATCCGAGTCGCCACCTTACTATTATCGTCGTCCTGTAACAGATAGTCGCTCATCGCAAAATGTAGAATGTCGACCAGTTCGAGTCGCACCTGATCGAGATCGGGCTGCTGGTGCTTCCACCATTTCCAGCCATAGTGATCAAGCATTTCCGCACATTCGGTCCAGATCGCCCTATACCATTCATTGTTTGCCTGGCGCCAGTCTGAATTGACGCGACTGTTCATGGCATCCTGCAATTCGAGCATGACCAGTAACTTGTTTTTCATTGGTTGATTTTTCCGCAAATCGGCAAGTGTACTAAGGAAACTCTGCGAAAGGCAGCGTTTCGGCGGCGCAGGGAAGTGCCGCCATTAT
>JBGUEB010000299.1:0-3833 GCA_041821565.1 Gammaproteobacteria bacterium
ACTCGAGCGGGTTTGATGTCACTCTTCCATCGACTGGCCGAATCCTGCGATGTTGAACTCCCGGTTACCCCGGCAAACAGCCGACTCAACCTGATGCTGGGGGAGCTGCAGCAATCGGTTAAACCGGGATCAGTTATTATAGTGATTTCGGATTTTCTCGGTATAGATATAAAAACACCGGGATTGCTTCGCTCGATCGCGAGGCACAACGACATGATTGCTTTCTGGGTGCATGACCGAACCGAAACAGATAAATGGCGCGCGGGTCCATACCCGGTAGAGGTTGGCGAACATCAGTTCATACTGGATACCGGTAATATGGTTGCGGCAGAATGGCTCAGCCAACAGCAGCAGGCCCATCGTTCGCAAATCGAAACCCTGATGTCTCGATTTAATATTGGCTTGCGACCGATTTCCTGTAACCGGGACATCACCTCACAACTGGCTCCCTACCTTAAATACTGATATGTCGACCGATGAGTTATTACTCCAGCTAAGAGGAATTGAACCACCGGCCGAACCGGGCTGGTGGCCGCTGGCCCCCGGCTGGTGGATTCTGATAGCCGCCGGTCTGTTATCGATATTGTTTGTGCTTTTTTTCCTCAAACACCAATACAACAATCGTAATTTCAAGCTGGCAAATAGAGAGCTACAACGAATTTCGGATCATTATAAGTGTAACCAGGATGATCAGGGTCTTCTATTGAACCTGTCCCGATGGCTAAGGCAAGTATCCCTGGTGGCCTTCCCGGATAGAAAAATTGCAGGCGTAACTGGCCTTGCCTGGCTTGAGTTTCTCGATGAAGTTATGGGCAAAACAGAATTCAGGCAAGGACCGGGGCAGATTTTTGCAGCGGCAGTTTACAGCAGGCAACCCGAATTTAACGACGGCATAATACTGGCATTGTGCGAATCGTGGGTTGCCTCGATTAAACCTCAACTGGAACATAATGGATGGGGCCAAAAATGTTCGATTTAACCTGGTGGTGGCTGTTGCTATTATTACCGCTACCGTTAATAGCAAAATTTATTCTGCCGGCCACCAACCCCGTCCTCACCGCGCTAACTATTCCTTTTCTTCATCGACAGCAGTCATCATCGTTAACATCAACCAGCAGTTGGCTGGCTAGCATAAGCCTGTGGATCTTCTGGGTTTGTCTGGTGCTGGCAGCCTGTCGTCCATTCTGGCTCGGGGAAGCGACTCATCGTACGGTCACTGGTCGTGACTTAATGCTGGCCATCGACATATCAGGCAGCATGAAGGAGGCCGATATGGTTGTTGGATCCAAATTTTCTACGCGTATCGATGTACTCAAGACAGTGGTTACGGAGTTTATTAGCCGCCGAGAAGGCGATCGACTCGGGCTGATTCTGTTTGGCACCAGGGCTTATACATACGTTCCACTAACCTTCGACCGAGACGCTTTGAACGAATTACTGATCGACGCCAGTACCGGTCTGGCAGGACGCCTGACCGCGATAACTGATGCTATCGGTATTGCTATCAAAACTCTGGGAGAACAGGAATCAAGACATAAGGTACTGATTCTGGTAACCGATGGTAGCAATACTGCCGGCGATGACGATCCTCTGAACGCAGCCCGCGTTGCGAATCATGTAGGCATGACAATTTACACGATTGGTGTCGGCAATGATGAAAAGATGATGCGTCAACTCACGCAAGGGCAAAACCTGCCCCCGGGTACAGCACTGAACGAAAAATTACTTCGCCGAATTGCGGCTGTTACCGGAGGACAATATTTTCGTGCCAGGGATACTGCATCGCTGGAGCGTATATACGAGGCACTGGACGAACTCGAGCCCGCAGATCTCGATGCCCCATTCCACCGCCCGAGAAAAGATCTTTTTCAATGGCCCCTGATCATCGGCATGAGCGTCGTTATCGCTTTCCTTTGTTACACCATCTGGGTTTCGATTCGGATGCGGCGACAATGAGCGATCTATCCACCTTTGGCTTCTTATCACCGATATGGCTGTTATTGTTGCCGATAACCTGGTGGCTGGTTTACGTATTCACCCATTATTTCAAAAACCTGTCCATGTGGTCAAAAGAATGCGATACCGATCTATTGCCTCTTTTGCTAGTAACCAGGAAAAAACGTGGCAGGTACTGGCGGTCGTACCTGCTAATGACAATATTCTCGATTGGGCTTATTGCAATGGCCGGCCCAAGCTGGCAAAAGCAGGATTATCCTCTATTGGAGTCTGCCACGGCCAGGGTTGTGATACTCGATCTTTCACAATCAATGCTGGTCGAAGATGTGAAACCTGACCGGCTTGGCCAGGCGCTCAGCGTCGCCCGAAAAATTACTGCATCCGATTTCGACGGAGAAACCGGCCTGGTGGTTTTTGCAGGTGCGTCGTTTCAGGTCTCGCCCCTGACCCGGGACAGCAACACACTGCTCGAATTTATTGATTCCCTTCATCCCAGCATCATGCCTCTGGATGGTGGTCGACTCGACCTGGCGATTGCCACGGCTCAGCGGCTACTTTCGACCTCGATTAGCAAAACCGGCCAGGTGATTGTAATTACCGACAGCGCCGATGACCTGAACAAAGCGCTGCTAGCTGCAATCGAGGCAGTCAGCCAGGGTAACCGGGTTTCCGTGATAGCAGTTGGTACCTCCGAGGGTGCCCCCTTGAAGGATGCTGAAGGCGGGCTGATACGCGATGATCAAGGTCGGTTCATACTGGCAAAAACTGAATTTTCCGAACTCGAATCAGTTGCTACAGCAGGTCTTGGAAAATTTGTAATACTGTCTGAGTTCAAGGGAAGTGTCGAATCGCTAGTATCCGAACTTGATTCAACTTCGGTGGAGAATTTGCTGGAGCGTCAGGACGAAGCATATCGGGAACCCGAAAACGGTGGCATCTGGTTAGTATGGTTAATGTTACCCCTGGTGCTGGTGTTGTTCAGAAAAAACACTTTCTGGATTCTTCTGATAGCAGTGCTGGCCCCTATTGATAATGAGCTTCATGCGATGGACCTCGATTCGTTGTGGCACAACAAGGAACAACGTGCGTTCGAAGCCTATCAGAGTAAAAAATACGATCAGGTCGAATTATTATCCAGCGATAACAGGCTGCTGGGTTCAGCGTTATTCATGACTGGTAAATATCAAACTGCCTATGAATCTTTTACCCAGCAAAATACTGCTGGATCCTTTTACAACCGGGGAAACGCGCTGGTGTTTCTGCAAAGATTAGATGAAGCGCTGATCGCCTACCAACGGGCACTAGAACTAAAACCCGGCTTTGAGGATGCATTGTTCAACAAGCAACTGGTTGAAACCTATATTGCGCTCCAGGTGGCCACAGATGGAGCGCAAGATGAGGACAGCGCGGAAGCATATGACGCAGATGAATCATCCAGCGGGGCATCGGATCAGGCACAAACTGGTGAGGTTGAAAGGTTAGATGCCAATCGTCTGGAGGGTGAGCAAGGAGGGATTGGAGCGAGTTTATTATTAGAACAGGGTCGCGTCATAGAAGATGAAGATTTTCATGCTGCCAATCTCGCTCTACAACAGTTTATGCAACGAATCCAGGCTGAAGATTTTAGCCCTGACCCCGAACTCATCAGGCTCTGGGCCAGGAGTCATACTGCCGATCCGGCAGAATTTTTCAGGCGCAAGTTTCTGCGCGACTATCAGCGCGATAGCAGCAGGGTGAGATAATATTAATGCCAGGGCTAGCCCGCATATTGCATGAAGGGAACGAACTTCAGGGGAAAGCTGTAATTTTCAAACATCTCAAGATACCAGGATAAACGATTGAATTATAGGAACATTCATCAATGTAGGTGCCGCCTT
>JBGUEB010000300.1:0-3774 GCA_041821565.1 Gammaproteobacteria bacterium
CAATGCAATCTGTCGATTATGGTATCTTGAATCCCTGGTTGAGAAATATCAGGGATGTGTACCGTATGCACAGTAGTGAATTGGACGCGATTGAAGACGAAACCGAAAAATATAACCGTCTGGTCGAGCTGAATGTACAGGAGCAATGTATCAATGTTCTTAAGACAGCCGGGGTTCAGGAAGCGGTGCGGAAAAGGGGATTAACTGTGCATGGCTGGGTATTTGACGTCAAAACTGGTAAGTTAATTGACCTGAAAATCGATTTCCCCGCGATCCTGGAGAAAATCAGGGAGATTTATCACCTGGAGTAGGAAGTTTCGTTCAGAGTAAAAGCGTATCTGGTTGGGGGATTGTTAGTTTTCTGGCCTGAAATTTCTTTAATTTTAGTTTGTATGGATTAATACAATGCAGTCATTAGTGCGTTACGTCGGTATTTTAATTACAGCTTCGTTATTTCTGAGTGGCTGTGCCAATTACAGTAAGCTGTCTGGGGCTGGGAGCGAAATGGCACAAACCCCGGTAACGGAAAATCCCAGTGGTAAGACCTTTCCCGGTAAGTTTATCTGGCATGATCTGGTGACACCGGATGTGCTGTCGGCCGGCAAGTTTTACGAACAGTTGTTTGGCTGGCAGATTGATTACCAGGAACAGTACGCGGTAGTGCGCAATGGCAATAAATTGATTGCAGGAATCCTGCAGGTGGAGCCTGCAGGTGGGCACGAACGGGATGCGGTCTGGATACCCTCGGTATCGGTGGCCGATATCGATGCGGCGGCTGAGCTTGTAATCGCCAATGGCGGAATGATATTGAAAGGTCCAGCTGATATGGAAAAACGCGGTCGCGCTGTGCTGGTCAGCGATCCGCAGCGGTCGGAACTGGTATTGCTCAACGCAAAGGGAGGAGATCCCGCCGATAGCAAAGCCGAATTCGGTGACTGGTTGTGGGATGAGATATGGACTGACGACGCGGAGATTACCGAGGCCTTCTACGCAACCGTGGTGGGATACGATGAGATGGTTTCGGGAGATGCATATGATGTTTTCATTTACCAGGGAAAATGGCGAGCGGGTATGCGTCATCTGCAGGATAAAAGAGATCACATGCTCTGGGTGCCGGTTGTGCGGGTTGCCGATCCCGGGGCGACTGCAAGGCGCGTGAAAGAGTTAGGCGGTGTCGTATGGATTACACCGGATGAGGCCCCGCGTAAAGGCAACACCGCATTGATTGGTGATCCGACCGGTGCATTGGTATTGATACAGAGATGGCCTCCGCAGGCATCCACAGGGGAGCTTTGATCATGCAGAAATTTATCAGGTTATTCGTCATTCTCCTGGCACTACCCGCCGTCCTGGTACTGACAGGTTGTGGCACCTCTGGTAATGCTTCGGTTCAATACGGTGTATACGCCGGTTACGGGTACCCCCACTATGGATACGGTTATGGCGGTTGTTGTTACGACAAGCCTGATCGGCCCGACAAGCCGGATCGTCCCGACAGACCGGAAAATCCTGACAGGCCGGTTACTCTTCCCGCCAAGCCGGAAAGACCCAGTACTCAACCCGTGCCCAGGTCATCGGCAAGTATGGGTCAGCCCTCCAGGTCGCAAATGAGCCCCACTAGAGCCTCGAGAGGTGGTGGCCGCCGCTAACCCGGATTTCCCCTCAGGTTTTGTATTCAGGCGCTTCACGATCCATACAATATCTGGCGCAAAAAGAAGCTATTACAAAGCGCCGGGCAATTCGATTAAGGAAGTTTTCTTTATTTTGCGTTATCTACCATCTGGATGGTTTTTTCTTCTACTTCTTTTGCGACTTCTAGTAAGGTCGGGTCATCCGACAGACCCGCTAACATCTTGGCCGGTTCAATCAGGCCAATTTTGGTAGTGCCATTTTCGGTAAACACCGATATGCGACAGGGCAGGGCCATATTTAGGCGCATATCAATCGATAGTACTTTAGCCGCCTGCTTTGGATTGCAAACCTCGAAGACCTTGCAGTTTTCGTCAAACTCAACACCCTTGCTTCGCAGGGTTTCTCCAAGGTTATGTATGTGAAGCACACCGAAACCCAGGTTTTTAACTTCCTCTTCGAGGTCCTGGGATGCCTGCTCGAATGATTTTTCTGTTTCTGCAATATAGTACATAGTGTTTCTCGTGTTATGAGTAAGTTGTTGCTTCTGAATATTTTCAGCTGCAATTGCCCAGTGCCTGTTGGAGAGATATTTCCGGATCAAACAAGGCACCGCTGTCGGGTTCGAACTGGCTATGACGATAGCCATTAGTGCCTATAGGCTCATAGGTAGCCAGAATTTCGTCTTTGCGCGCAACCAGGTCGGCAACCGCCTCGGCCAGTGCGAGCAGGTCGGCTTCGGTGGTATAGATGCCGAGGCTTGCTCTTGCCATGCCGCGTTTTCTTTCTACCTGTGCTTCTGAATTGGGTGCATCGGGATCTATATCCATTGCCCAGAGCTCGGGCTTGAGTATCTCGCGCACGTACGGGTGTGCACAGAAACAACCATTGCGAACTTCAATATTGTGATAATCGTTCAATGCGGCGGCGGTGAGTCCATGGTCGAAACCCTGGATGTTGAATGGGATGGTACCCGTGCGTGGAACATCAGAAGGAGCGGGTCCGTACAGGTTGACACCTTCAATCGCCGAGAGTTTTTCCCAGGCCAGGTCGATGAGCTTGATTTCTTTTTCACGGATAGTGTCCATGCCTATCTTGAGTAATATATCGAGCACCGCACCGAGGGTGATAGCGCCGACGATATTGGGTGTGCCGGCTTCTTCTCGATCCGGCAAGATGTCAGACGGCGTAAAGGTAGTCAGATAAACATCGTCTACCATTCCGCCGCCAACCTCGGCGGGCGGCATTTCCGCTAGCAGGCTACGCCGGGCGATGACCGCACCGGGTGAACCCGGTGCGTAGATTTTATGGCCGGAAAAAACCAGTACATCAATATCGGCATCATCCAATGATTTGTCCTGCACCGATACAGGCGCATGCGCAATCATTTGTGAGGCATCAACCACCAGGTAGGCACCAACAGAATGCGCCAGTTGGGCGAGTTCGTGCAGCGGGGTCAGTGAGCCGGTAACATTGCTGGCACCGGTAACCGCGATGTAATTTAATTTCTCGCCATGCTTTTGCACCATTTCAGACACCACATCGAGGTCGAGTCCGCCGTAGGCCGGGGCTTTGCCCATTAAGGGTATATGCTCGACCAGCCTCGAATGCTTACGATGGGGCAGGTCATTGGAATGGTGTTCCATCTCGGAAACCAGCACGACGTCGCGCTCTGGTCTTTGCACTGCAAGCTCAGCCGCAATTCGGTTGAATCCAGCCGTGGCGCCGCTACCGGTGAAATAAGCGCTGTATATGGCAGGGTCTGCGCCAACAAAGGCGAGAACGCGCTCGTGTGCCCATTCATAGGCATTTGATGCACCGCGCGCGGCATAGTGTAATTCGCTGTGGGTACTGGCGTAATGCGCCAAAAAATCCTGTGCAACCTCGAGCGCGGGTCGCATCATCAGGGTCGACGCGGCGGAATCCAGGTAGCGTCGTGGACCGCTGCTGCCATCTGCCAACGGGTAAATCGTATCTCGGCCAATGAAGCTATCTTGTATGATTCTTAACAGGTCGGAGTCACTCATTATAGTTTTCACCGGGCTAAAAAATACGTATTGTCGCATAAGCCAGGGCCGAGACAAATACTTGTAAGACCCCTGCTAATGCTTATGTTAGACGATGCTGAAGTCGATCAATCTACGC
>JBGUEB010000301.1:0-3736 GCA_041821565.1 Gammaproteobacteria bacterium
AGTGCAGTAGGTACTCTACAACGGATCCCGGATCGGGGTCCGGGATGACGAGTGGTTTTATTTCGAGATTCGTAGCAAACTTGAATTATTCCGGACGCTAGTGGGTTCGGAGGCCGGGATGACGAGGTAAGCCGGGGTTACGAGAGTAATTTCTTCAATCGGATAAAGCGCTGACCAACAGGTAAACAAAAACAATGATTAACCAGGTATCTACGAGCAGGTAGACGATGAAAAATTTCCGCTTCTCGGGATCCTTTGCCACGCCCATGGTGAGATACAGGAAAAATGTGATTGCAGCGAGAAGTACTATAACGAAATGCAATGGTGTACCTGTTTATTTGTCCTGACGACTACGGTTTTCATGGCCTTAACTTTCTTCTCCACAACGAGCAGCAGCGATTGCAGTCATATTGACCAGCCCCCGGGCTGTTGTAATAGGTGTGACTATATGTGCATCAATATGACATCCCTGCAGAATCGGGCCGATCGATATGCCGCCACCTGTGGCCTTGAGCATATTAAAGGTAATATTTGCGGCATCGAGACCTGGCATGACCAAAAGGTTCGCCACACCTTCCAGGTTGGAGTTGGGGAACAATGCGCTTCGAATACGCGGGGCCATTGCAGAATCGGCCTGCATTTCACCCTCTACCATCAGTGTCGGATCCAGCTGTTTGACCAAATCGAGCGCCTTGCGCATTTTTACCGAAGACTCCGAATCGCGGCTGCCGAAATTGGAATGCGACAATAGCGCAACTCTGGGCATAAGGCCAAATCGTTTGACCTCGTTAGCGGCACCGATGGTCATCCTGGCGATGGCTTCGGCCGATGGATTGTGGGTAACATGGGTATCGCAGATGAAAATAGACTTATCACTCAGGATGACTGCACTGAGTGCTGATACATCTTCATCGGTGTCGGCCTGCCCTGCAACGCTGAGGATACGTTGTAGATTGTGTTTGAAACGGCCAATAGTGCCGCAAATCATGGTATCTGCGAGGCCCGTTTTTACCATTAATGCCGCCTGTATGGTAGTACTGGTTCGAATAAGCTCACGCGCCTCTGTAAAGGATTTGCCACTACGTTCGGTTAAAGAGTGGTAGAGCGTCGCCCAGGATTCATCATCTTCGTAATCGAGTAATTCGAAATCTTTACCCGGGGTTATGGCAAGGCCATACTCAGCGAGTACCTGTGTCACTACTTCCAGACGTCCGAGTACAATCGGCTGGCAGAGTTTTTCCTGCACGAGGACATTCACCGCCTGTAATACGGTAAAATTCTCTCCCTCGGCAAATACAACCCGGCGTAGATTCTGACGCGCGGTATCAAACACCGGTTTCATGAACAGGCCGGAGCGGAATACGAAGGAATTCAACTTCTGATGATACTTGTCCCAATCTTCAATTGGCTGCTGGGCAACACCCGAATCCATTGCCGCCCTGGCTACCGCGGGTGCGATCTCGAGAATCAGGCGACGATCGAAAGGTTTGGGTATGAGGTATTCAGGTCCGAAGGTCTGCGATTCACCCTGGTATGCATTGGCCAGATCGCTGGTACCGGCATGCGCGAGTCGGGAAATGGCTTCGACACAGGCAATTTTCATTGCCTCGTTGATTTCAGTAGCGCCGACATCGAGCGCGCCGCGAAACAAAAAAGGAAAGCAAAGCACGTTATTAACCTGGTTCGGAAAATCTGAACGACCGGTTGCGATGATTGCATCCGGACGGGTTTGTTTAGCCAGATTCGGATCAATTTCAGGGGTCGGATTTGCCAGCGCAAATATGATGGGATTGTCAGTCATTTTCATGATCATCTCGGGCATGAGCAAATTGCCCGCCGAGAGACCGAGGAAAACATCGGCAGCGTCGATCGCTTCCGCCAGGCTGCGATCGTCGATATCACGCGCAAACTCAGCCTTGTACTTGTCCATGGACTTGGTACGACCCTCGTAAACAACCCCCTTAGAATCAACCACGGTGACATTGTTTTTATCCAGCCCCATCGAAACCAGCAGTTTCAGGCATGAGATTGCCGCCGCACCCGCCCCGGAAGCGACCAGTTTGACCTTTTTAATATCCTTACCGGCAACCGACAGGGCGCTCATCATCGCCGCTGCAACAACGATTGCGGTGCCGTGTTGATCATCGTGGAACACTGGAATAGACAGGCGTTCACGCAGGTATTCTTCCACGTAAAAACAATCCGGGGCCTTGATATCTTCGAGGTTGATACCGCCAAAAGTGGGTTCCAGGCGTTCAATCGTCTCGGCCAGCAATTTTGGGTCACTTTCATTGATCTCGATATCAAATACATCGATGCCGGCGAAGCCCTTGAACAGCACCGCCTTGCCTTCCATTACCGGTTTTGCCGCGAGACTGCCGATATCACCGAGTCCCAGCACCGCAGTCCCATTCGTAATGACACCAATCATGTTGGCCTTGCAGGTATATAAACGTGCATTAAGAGGATCCTCGGCAATCGCTTCACAGGGATAGGCAACCCCCGGTGAATAGGCCAGGGCCAGATCCTGTTGCGACAGTAATTGGGTGGTTGCTTCGATGCGAAGCTTTCCCGGTTGGGGATACCTGTGGTAGTTGAGAGCCTTATCGCGTAATTCGTCTGACATGCCGTTTTGCCCTGATTTGGATACCGACGATTATACCCAATTATTATCTGCGGAGTTTAGCTATATAGACTTGAAATCGAATTTAGTCGTCACCAAATCAGGTCGCGAGAACCTTCATCCTGATGCTAGGTCGAACAATATGAACCCGTTCAGTTTCAGTACATAAAGGATGGGTATAGTCTAAGCTTGAAGGTAACTGGAGAGCGGTATTAAATCCCCCGTTTTTTATTAGATCGAGGTGCTCAGCACAGGTGGACATTATGACCGGTAGTGATAAAGTAAGAGGCTGGACACAAAGTTCGTTAACTAAAATATTTTTGATGCAAAGCAGGTTTATCTGGTGAGTGCTATGCCGTTAGATGTAAATGAAAGCGACTGTGATGTCGACGAAGGTGGTTACCTGAAAAATGTCGGTGACTGGTCCCCTGAGGTTGCCGAGGCGATGGCTGCTAAAGATGGCACCGAACTGTTACCTGAACACTGGGAAGTGATTAATTTTTTGCGCGATTACTACGATGACTACCACATAGCGCCCGCCGTTCGGATACTGACCAAGGCGATTGGAAAAAGCATGGGAAAAGAAAAGGGAAACAGCAAGTACCTGTACGAACTATTCCCCTCCGGCCCCGCAAAACAAGCCTGTAAGTATGCGGGCTTACCGAAACCTACTGGTTGCGTTTAGGCTTTTTTGCCCTACCTTCATTTCGGCCAACGAGTCGAAAAGAAATGGAATCGAGACTCTCGTGTTTACTGAATGCTCAGGTGCTCTCTTATCAATGGACAAGGGTTGCTCCAGGCAACCCTACTGCATTTCCACCTTCCATGGCGGTCATACCGGGTCAAGCCCGGTATGACGTTTTATTGAATTAGTCCACTCTTTCGTCATACCGGCCCACGAGCCGGTATCCATTGAACAGCGAATAAGGAAAGTCTCGAAAGCCACCCATTTGTGCAACCAGTACCTAATGTTTGCTAATCTAACCGTGTACAGAATTTACAGCTTGGGTGACTCAACCGACTTCTGTTGCCTTTGCTGAATAGTCCAGAGTTCCGCGTAAATGCCACTCTTGTCCATCAACTGCTGGTGATTGCCCTGCTCTTTAACCCTGC
>JBGUEB010000302.1:0-3715 GCA_041821565.1 Gammaproteobacteria bacterium
GATTTCTGGCGCTCGAAGGTTGAAATTGAACCCCTCGGCGGCGGCATGACCAATGTGAATTTCAAGGTCACCGATAGTGGTAAGCAATATGTTGTCCGCCTGGGCAACGACGACCCCGTGCACCAGATCTCGCGCAGCAATGAAATGGCCAGCAATAGGGCAGCCTTCGAAGCCGGGGTCTCGCCCGAACTGGTATATCACGAACCGGGGGTGATGGTTATACGATTTATCGAAGGCAAGGTGTTTCAGGAGGCTGATGTCCGTGATGAAGTAAACCTGTTACGAATCATCGAACTGTTAAAACGCTTTCATAATCAAATCCCAAAATACTTCCGCGAGATCCCGGTCATGTTCTGGGTATTCCAGGTGTTACGCCACTATCAGGCCCTGTTGCTAGAGGGTAACAGTCGTCACCGGGATCGCCTGCCTGAATTAAATGAAATTGCCAATAGGCTGGAAAAAGAGGTCGGCAAAATAAATATCGTGTTTGGCCACAACGATCTGCTTGCCGCTAACTTTATCGACGATGGCGAAAAAATCTGGCTTATCGATTTTGATTATGCCGGGTTTAATAGCCCACTGTTCGATCTTTCGAACCTCGCTTCAAACAACGAACTCTCTGCCGATCAGGAAATTTCTATGCTCGAGGCTTACTATGGTTCGTGTTGGAGTCTTCACGAATGGCGCAGTTACTATGCGATGAAATGTGCCTCACTTCTGCGTGAAACCCTGTGGTCCATGATATCGGAAATATATTCTGAAATTGAGATGGACTTTGCCACCTACACGAGTAAAAACCTCGAACGCTTTGAACAGGCTTTCAACGATTTTAACCGTGACTATCATTAAACCCGGTTATTCAGGAGCCCCCAAATGCCGCTAGATATTGATTTTGTTCGCCAGCAATTTGTCCAGCTAAACGACGAACCCGATTTCGTATTTGCCTCCAATGCTGGTGGCAGCTATGTCTGCAACCAGGTAAACAATTTACTCGAACACTATAATCGGCACACGCGGGTACAACCTTACTCTCGCTATAAAACATCGAGCGAAGCCGGCGAAGCAATGGACAGGGCGAAACAGGATTGGGCGGCGGCGCTAAATATTGATCTTTCCGAGCTCACCATCGGACCCTCTACATCGATGAATACCTACGTTATGTCACAGGCGATTGGTGATCGCTGGCAAAGTGGCGATGAAATTATTGTCACCAACCAGGATCACGAGGCCAATAACGGTGTCTGGCGACGCAAGGCTAATGAAAAAGGCGTTACTATCCATGAGTGGAAGGTTGATCCAGACAGTGGACTGCTCAACGTCGATGAATTAATTCCCCTGTTGAATGATAAAACTCTCTGGGTGTTTTTTAGCCACTGCTCAAACGTGGTTGGCACCGCGAACCCTGTAGAGTCGATTACAAAAACGATAAGAGCTCATTCTGCGGCCAGGGTGTTTGTCGATGCAGTAGCCTATGCGCCACACTGCATCAGCGATTTGAAAGCACTCGGAATCGATGGCTATGCCTTTAGCCTGTACAAGGTTTTCGGTCCACACCAGGGTATCATGTATATCAACCAGTCGATTCGAAACGCGCTCGTTTCGCAGGCGCATTATTTTCTGAGCGGCGATCCAGGCAAAGACTTCAACCCGGCAGGTCCACAGCATGCACAGGTAGCTGCCTGTGCCGGTGTACTCGATTACATGAAGTTGCTACACAGCCATCATTTTGATGACAGTAATGTCGAAATACCGCGAAAACTGGCCGATATCCACGGCCTGATTCTACAACATGAAAACCAGCTTGCAGCACCAATACTCGAATTTCTCGATTCTCACGCCGATGTCAGGCTCATCGGTAAAACCAGCGTCAGCGATGATGATCGCGCGCCAACTATCGCGTTTAAGCCGTTAAAACAAAGCTCGCAGGCACTTACCCAGCAGCTGCAGGATGGCGGTATAGGTACTGAAAATGGAAATTTTTACGCCCACCGCCTGATTAGCGACCTTGGTATCGACCCCGAGGATGGCGTGGTTCGAATCTCGCTCGTGCACTACAATACTGTAGAAGATGTGTCGAAAATACTAACCGAACTGGATCGGGCGCTAAATTAAGGAGTCTCTGATCAATTTATGAATCAACTTGCAAAACGAAACAAATTTAGCGCGATAGTTGAAATTCTGTCGGCAGCTGGTGCAAATAAATCCAGCCATTAATCAGAATTTGCAAACATGACTGTTGAATCCGCGATCATATTTTTCTTCACCATCATTATATTCTCGATAACACCCGGGCCCGGTGTATTTGCGATTCTGGCGAAGTCGATGACCGAGGGTGCCAGGGCCTGTATTGGCCTGACCCTGGGTATGGCGGTTAGCGATGTCGTTTATCTGATACTGGCCTGCTATGGCCTCGCGGCCATTGCCGCACAATGGGGTAGCGTTTTCACCCTGATTCGTATTGCCGGTGCAATTTACCTGATTTACCTGGGTTGGAAAATATGGCATAACCGCGCCAAATATATCGAACGCGATTCGGCTAGTAAAAAAATGGCCGGATTTTTAACGGGATTTCTGATCTCGGCATCCAACCCCAAAGTGATCCTGTTTTACATTGCCTTTTTGCCGAGCTTTATGGATCTGACAAGCCTCGGCACAAACGATATTATCCTGGGCTCGCTTATAACCTTTACCGGTTTAATGATTGGTTTAATGTCGATTGCGATCAGTGCCGCCTGGGCGAGGCGATTTTTCCGTTCAGAGAAAGCAATGACTGGTCTCAATCGCATCGCCGGGTCAATAATGGTCAGCGCCGGGGTTTATCTCGGAACTCGATAGCCTACCTGCTGTTAAGTTGCTGCTTGCGTTTGAACAGGATAAAGGAGGAATAACCCACCATAGCCGGTGAGATCGCGGATTCCATCGCTGATAAACACTGTGGCGACATGAAAGCTCTGCACCAGGATTCTGGTGCAGAGCGAATAACTGGATATCCTAGGGTCGGATGTACGCGTATCCCTGCTGCTGCAACTCCATTATACGGGCGACACCGGCTGTTACCTGGCCGACTCCTTCGAGTAATTCCGGCATTTTGCCACTTTTTTCAGCCACCTTCTTCATCGTATTACCGCAGGCGCTAAAAGTTATATCCTGCATCGCCAGGCTGGTTACACGACTTGCCTGCCCGCTTTTTGAGGTCAACAGTCCCAGTCCGGGGCCATAAGCGACGATCTCGATATCGATGTTGTCGATGCCATAGAGTTTCTGCATATTAACCGCGTTATTCAGGGCAATTTTTTGGGTACGTGGATCGTCAGTACTAACCTGGATAACAATCTTGTTCTTGGTATGCGAATCGGCACTTAGCTGTGCAGAAAACATCAACATCGAGCTCAACATCAGCAATAAAAATGGTTTTAATAATTGATTCATTTCCGACCTCCGGGTTTACCCCTATTATATTTATGTGATTTAAAACAATCACAGTTTACGATTAAATTCGGATATAACATATACCCCATATGGCATCAATTCCACGAGTTATTGGACAAGGAATTGGCAAATTAGTTTATTTGATGCGTAAGCGTATGGACTCCCGCTGAATTACCTATAACCCGCTGGCAATTCAATCCAGGTGCTGGGTCTGGGTATAGCCGAAATTATTTTTACCCGAGTGTTTGACCAGGTACATCGCCTTGTCTGCCTGCTGGATCATTTC
>JBGUEB010000303.1:0-3712 GCA_041821565.1 Gammaproteobacteria bacterium
GCCCTGGCACACAAAGGGGAGAACCACAAAAATCAGTCGAGTAGTGCGAAACCGGCGGTGAGCACAAGCGCCGCAGCGGTAACCACAAGCGCCGCAGTCACTTCGAAGAAAAAGTCAATCTGGGGCAGAAACTACTTTCCAAATCCAACACTGATTACTCAGGATGGAGAGGAAGTTAAGTTTTTTGATGATCTGATCGAGGATAAGGTCGTTGCGATAAATTTTATTTTCACTTCCTGCGTCGATTCGTGCCCGCTGGAAACTGCAAGGATGAAAAGAGTGAAGGAAATTCTTGGTGAGCGGGTCGGCCAGGATATTTTTTTCTACTCCATCAGTATAGACCCCGAAACCGATACGCCTGCTGTCCTGAGAGCGTATAAAAAGAAATTCAATATCGGTCCCGAGTGGCCATTTTTGACGGGCAATGAAGCCGATATTATCAATTTACGAAAGAAATTGGGCCTGTACCTCGAAGAAATCCAGACCAGTGAAGGGGATCTTGAAGATCATAATCTCAACCTGATTATCGGTAATCAGTCTACCGGGCGATGGCTGAAGCGTTCTCCATTTGAAGACCCGTATATCCTGGCCACGCATATAGGTGATTGGTTGCACAACTGGAAAACAGCATCAGTTAACAAAGCCAGCTATGCCGATGCACCCACGCTAAGAAAGTTAGACCCCGGTGAATCTATATTCAGGACCCGGTGCAGCTCATGCCATGCTTTTGGCAAGGCCGGTGTTGGTCCTGATTTGTTCGCTGTGACGAAGAATCGTGATCCTGTCTGGCTGATTCGCTGGCTAAAAGAGCCCGACAAAATGCTGGCGGAAAAGGACCCCCTGGCGATGAGCTTATTTAATCGATATAAAATATCCATGCCCAATATGCGCCTGACTGATCGGGATATCGAAGATATTATCCAGTATATGGCGACAGAAACCGATAGATTGATGTAACTCCTGCTATATTCATGGGACCCCGTCGATCGACACTCACCTGGAGGGCAGGATACATGCACATCTTTAAAGCCTCACGATCTACAGTTGCAGGTGCGCGACTGGATATGTACCCGCTCTGGGTAATCCCCAGGGATAAACTAATCATGCGTGGACTAAAAATATGAAATATCCCGTATACGCCATGCTTCTCCTGGTTTTGTTGGCTAGCACGAATGCACCGGCCGCGCATAAAACCAATGAGACACATGATGGCACTATCAACAGTTTTCGCTGGCTTAAAAGCCCAATGCCGGTAAATCACGTGTTGATCCAAAACGACCAGGGAGAACGAGTCGGGCTATCCCGGTTTAATGGCAAGATAGTATTGCTGAATCTCTGGGCTAGCTGGTGTAAACCCTGTATTGAGGAGTTACCGGCGCTTGATCGCTTGCAAAAAAGACTCAGCGGCAGTGATTTTGTTATCGTCACGGTCGCGTTGGATGACGACATCGATAAGGCACGGCAAATGTTTTTCGATACCCTGTCAATTCAGTCGATGGGGTTTTATCACGAATCCAGTGAGCAACTAGGTCGCGACTTTCCTGTAGATGTAGTGCCAGTTTCTTTTCTTATCGACCGTGAAGGCCAGGCTGTGGGTTTGCTCCGCAGCAGTATCGGCTGGGCCGAGCCCGATACCGATACCCTGATCAAGCGTTTGTTAGCCGGGGTTCCCCCGGCCACGCTCGAAGCTGAAATGCAACAATAGCATTCAAGCCAATAAGCTGATTTTTATAATAAGTGATTGTTATTTGCAAAGGTTCATCTCTGCGCTACCTGAAATCGCTGGTTTTGATGGGTTTTCTGACCATCGGCGACGTATCCCCGGGTTTGGCAGCGCCGCTCAACTATGGTGACGTTGCGCCCGTTTTACTGGGAAGGTGTGTCATGTGTCACGTCCCCAACGGGATCATGGGCGACCCGCCGGAGGGATACCGGCTGGACAGTTACGAAGCAACAGTTTCCGGTGCAGATCGACTCCGCGTGGTGCCAGGCAATGCTCTGGCAAGCGAACTCTTCCGTCGGGTCAAAGGTCATGCGCTACCCCGAATGCCGTTTAATGGCCCGCCCTATTTAAACGATGAGGAAATTCAACAGATCGGGCAATGGATCGACGACGGGGCGAGAGATGCTGCTGGTAACCGGGCTCCAAATATCACAGATGCACGCGTGCGCCTGCATGGCAAGTTAACCCGACAATGGGAACTCGATGGGCTGAAACTGATTGTGCATTCAGGCACCCGCTTCAAGAAATCTCCGGAGGTCGGTAGCTATGTCCGTATTGATGGTCGGGTATCAGCCGACAGCCGCACGATTATTGCCGATCGAATCAGAAATCGCTGATTTAATGTGTCCGTAAACCCTGAAATACAGGGTCACAAAGGTCACAACCGTTCGGGGTGGCCACAACCTATACTCAGGAACTTTATTTCTAAGGCAGTTATCGTGGGCTTCCCCATCTTTGTCTTATCCTCTGGACCAATCAGTTTATTCAAGCTAATGACAACCCGGGTTACAGTTTTTATATCGTAATTTACTGTTTTCTTTATGCCCCCGCTTTTTGTAGCGACTCCCGAAAAAATCCTGCCATTTCCCGGGCACAGGCAACTTTGACCTTGTCAGAATGTTTGCCTGTGAACGCATTGATTGATGGAAACCTTGTCTTTTACGGAGCACCGTTTGCGACAGGCAGTATTGGGCTGGCACCATTACTGAGATGGACAAAAGCCGCGCCTTCACGCGCCTGAGTATTCGTATAACCCGGGACCCCCACAATGAGGTCATTCAGGCCATCGCCATTCACATCCGCCGGTCCACCCACGCTGTAGCCGGCAGCGCCGGATTCCTGGCCTGAACGTACCGTAATCGCGGTGTCTACAAGCCCGGTGGGGCTGCCGTTGTAGACAAACACGATACCTTCGCCGTTAAGCCGTGGGCTGCCGTTGTAAATGGCATCATCCGCTATGGCGCCGGCAAAGGTACGGGCACTGATAACAACGTCTGCGATTCCATCACCGCTTACGTCGCCCGCACCGGCCACCGCACGGCCCAGATTCTCAGCTGTTATGTTTCCTATTACTGACCATTGCGCCTGCGTGGCACTGGTCGCGTTGATGCCGGATACGCCGCCATAAAACAGAAAGACACCGCCTTCGGCACTGCCCAACAATGGATCGCCTGCTGGATATCCAGGAGCGCCGATCAGCACGTCATCGAAGCCGTCCGCGTTAACATCACCGACACCCGCAACGGAGACGCCCATCGCCGCATCGAGTAGATCGCCATCAATCTGGGTCGCAGCATTGGTCGGGTTGGTACCGGAAATACCTGAGGGGTCGCCAAGATAGATAAAGGCGGCACCTTCACCAGGGGGTTCACCGGTATCGAGACCCGGCCATGAACGATCAGCGTTCCAGTTGGGTGCGCCGATGATGATATCAGTGTAACCGTCACTGTTTATATCACCTGCGGCATCGACAGACCAGCCGAAGAATGCGCGTGTCTGGGACGGCGCGCCTGCCGAGACCGGTACAATCGTGGCGTGCGCTGTTTGCGGATCAGTGCCCACGATGCCGGATGCACTGCCCAGGAAGACGAAAGCCGCGCCCTGTTGACCCGAGCCCTGGTTTGGAATTGGTGGATTGAATGGCTGTCCATAACGTGGCGATCCGATGATAACGTCATCAAAACCATCACCATTCACATCACCGGCGCT
>JBGUEB010000304.1:0-3688 GCA_041821565.1 Gammaproteobacteria bacterium
CATCCACCACCGAATCACGCACCGCACTGACAATATCGTCAAGCGTCGACTCTTCGGTAGTCAATGGCGGCGCGATACAAACCACTTCGCTGCGCATGCGCGTGAAAAGACCGTGGTCGATCATGGCTTTGGTCATTTTTGCTCCAACACCCCATTCGGCAGGATATAACTCTTTGCTGGCCTTGTTTTCGACAAGCTCTACACCACACATCAGACCCTTGCCTCGCACATCGCCTACATGCGGATGGCCGTCGAGCTCTGCATGCAGTTTCTCCAGCAGATAATCTCCTTTGCTCGCTGCCTGCCCTGGAAAATCTTCGTTTTCGATGATATCCAGTGTTGCAAGGCCGACCGCACAAGTGGTTGGATGTCCACTGTAGGTATAGGCGTGCATCCATGGTTTGTCACTGGACTTCACTACCTCGGCAATATCGTCATTCATACCAATACCGCCGAGGGGGATGTATCCCGAGGTAATCGCCTTCGCAAACTGTACCAGGTCAGGCTGTACGCCATAGTGCTCCAGCGCAAACATCTTACCCGTGCGCCCGAAAGCGGTAATTACCTCGTCCGCTACCAGCAACACATCGTATTGATCGCATATCTCGCGAATTCGCTGAAAATAATCATCCTGCGGCACGATTACACCACCGGCACCCTGCACCGGTTCGGCGATAAACATCGCAACGGTATCCGCTCCCTGCTTTAAAATTTCCTTTTCGAGTTCGTTAGCGGCCGCGATACCCTGCGACGAACCGTCTTCGGGCATCGGGTAACGATAAGGATCAGGCGATGGGATGTGGCTAAAGCCTGGAATTCTGGGTTCAAACATTGGCCAGTAACTGGCTATACCAGTGGCACACATCGCCGCGAAGGTAACACCATGGTAACCCCACATTCGACTGATTACCTTTGTCTTTTCTGGTTGCCCTTTTGCTTTCCAGTACCAACGAGCGAGCTTGATATTACTATCGGTCGCTTCGCCGCCACCCGAGGTAAAATAGAAATTATTGATGTTTGGATAACACAGTCCCGACAGGCGATCGGCGAGTTCAATCGCCGGCCGATTGGAACTGCCGGCATAACTCGAACAAAAAGCCAGTTCGCGCATTTGTCTAGCAGCCGCATCAGCCAGTTCGCCACGTCCGTGCCCTGCATTCACGTTCCACAGGCTCGACAACCCATCGATCAATCGATTACCGTCGGCATCGATTAAATAAGACCCCTCTCCCTTCACCCAAACCTTGCCACTCGAGTGGCCCGCTGCATGATGCAACGGATGGATCATATGTTGCTGGTCTTTTTCCAGTAAGGCGGTATTGGTCAGAGCTTCGTTCATATTCTTTGTCTCGTAAGGCAATAGGCGTCAGGGTTTGGCGGCGCCAGTTTCAGATCGCGTATTATAGGCTTTCCAGCCGCGGATGATAGCGTCAGGATGCAGGTAATTACCAGTGGGTTAGTGATATTTCTCGATCGTATAATGTCCCGGTTCGCGCCGCCGGTGTTTTCGCATATCACGCGCTTCAAGCACTGTTCCGACATCCTCGATCATTTCCTTACTGCCACATAACATCACATGTGAATTGTCCGCAGATAACGATACTCCAGAACGGCTTTCCAGTTCACCACTGGTAATAGCCAGGGGAATTCGAATATGCAATGCATCTGCTATTTCCTCACGCGTAATAATCGGCACAAAGCACAATTGAGCAGGATGTAGCTCGGCTAACTCGGCTATTGATTGTGCATAGGCAAGTTCGGCTTCAACCCGAACCGAGTAACAGAGGACTATGCGTTCGAATCGTTGCCATACTTCCGTACCCTTGAGGATAGATAGGAAAGGCCCTATCGCAGTACCTGTCGCCAGCATCCATAAATTGGTAGTTTCAGGAACTTCGCTAACGGTGAGGAATCCCGTGGGATTAGTTGCGACCAGCACCTCGTCTCCCTCTTGCAGTTCGGAAAGCCGCGGTGACAAAGGTCCTTCAGGAACTATATTGAATAATATTTCTAATACAGATTCAGACGGCGCGTTAACCAGTGAATAAGGCCTGGCGATGATTTCGCCATCAATTTCAAGACCCACGCGAACAAACTGTCCAGCTTCAAACTGCCCCAGGGGTGCATCTATTTTTAACGATATGAGATCATCGGTCCAACACCGCTTCTCGACTACGATGCCGTTATGCCACTTTGCCATAATCCTGTTTCCTGTCCTGAATATTAATTTTTCGAAAATCTGCGCCTGAAGATGTGCCGATGGAGGTGAAAACAAACCCGCATGGCGTTAGAATGCATTATCTCATAGAAAAATGATAAGCATAAATCGAGGAATGCATTAATGTCCAATACCAGCCTGGGTCTCGGTGATGACCTGCAACAGTACCTGCTCGATGTCTCACTTAAAGAACCGTCGCTTTGCCAGCAATTGCGTGAGCAAACTGCGACGATGGAGGAAAGCGGGATGATTAGTTCACCCGAGCAGGTCCAATTATTGCTGCTGCTGTTCAAAATGTTGAATGCCCGTTCCGGAATCGAGGTTGGCACTTTTACCGGCTACACCAGTTTACGCCTCACCCTCGGCATTCCTGATCTGCACATGACTTGCTGCGACATTAGCGAAGAATTTACATCGATTGGACGAAACTACTGGCAGGAGGCTGGTGTAGAGGGGCGCATCAATCTGCGCATTGCACCCGCAATCGAAACGCTCGATGGCCTGGTCGCCGATGGTCATTCGTCCAGTTTTGACTTCGCCTATATTGACGCCGATAAGTCCGGTTATCGTGACTATGTTGAGCGCTGCCTGGCCCTGGTCCGCCCCGGTGGGCTGATCACGCTAGATAATACGCTATGGGGTGGGTCAGTGGCAGACCCTGAAAATAACACCGAGGATACGGTCGCTCTTCGGCAGTTGAATAACTGGCTGCATTCGCAGCAAGTCTATAATTACGATCTGTCCCTGATACCGATTGGTGACGGACTGACATTATTACGTAAGCATTAATCTATAACCTGCTCGACGGCCTTTTCGATGCGCAGCAGTGCGTAGCGATTGCGGTCGATATGACCCATATCTTCTACTAGCTCGAACCTGCCACCACTACTGGAAAGAATTTGATTGGTCGGATACTGATAAAGTACTTGCCTGAATTGCAGGTATTCCATATCAGCAAAATCCTGCTGACTTTGACAACAAAACTGATATAAATCTGGAAGCTCAAATTGCCAGCTATCCACGCTTGTCTCAAATGATTTGCCGAAATTATCGATCGATTCTATTGCTTCGGTCTGGCCCGATAAATACTGCCTGAATATCCGTATCAGGTCCGCATGCAGTTGTGTTTCCTCAGCCACAAAAATAGGGCTAAGACAACAGCCTGGCTATCGCCTCGGGATTTGACGGAAAGTAGAAATGCAGGTAACTCGCAGTCAGGTTTTGATGCTGATAAATCGGCTCTCCGGGGGCTGGATGGCGTAAACGCCTGCCGTGGGAAATTGGCTCCATGGTATTTTCACATCGAGTTCGATGATGTGCATGGGCGCGAATTTCGCCCTCTGGGAGCGGGGCATATTGCATACCCTGACAACCACCTCGATCACGCATAATGCCCTGCCCGGGCATGAGCCCCACCATCTCCGCAGAATTGCCGTCGACATCGGTAAGTGTATCCATCAGGTACAACAT
>JBGUEB010000305.1:0-3678 GCA_041821565.1 Gammaproteobacteria bacterium
AAATGCCTGGTAGAGACTCATATCGCCATGTAATTGCCGGTCATAATTTTGTGGTTCCCATATCTTGTTGTCCGACTGGCGGATTCGAACCGGCTTGTCGCTCACCTGCGTGGCGAGCGTGGCGCCGTCCTCGAGCAGGCTATATAGCAATAGCGGTTTGATCAGCGACCCTATAGGCCGTTGTGCCAGTACGGCCCGGTTAAACCCGGGAAAATCGACTTGCCGGCCACCGATCATGGCCTGAATATCACCGCTCAGGTAATCCGTGATTATGACCGCGGCTTCCAGGCTGGGCTGGCGAAAGCGATCCAGTCCAGCCTTCAACCCCTGCTCCAGGTTACGCTGTACGAGCGGGTCGAAAGGGGTAAAGATACGCATCCCCCTGGCCGATAACTCGGATGCAGAATAATTGCTATTGAGTTGCCGCTTCACCAGGTCAAGATAGGCTGGAAAACGGTTGACCCTGGGTATCTGGTTGACAACCGAGAGTGGTAGCTTGATCAACTGCTGATAGCCGGCATCATCGATCAGTTTATGCGCACGCATGACGCTTAACACCAGGTTTCGGCGCTCGATTGCTGCCTCGGGATGCAATATTGGATTATAGCGTGATGGACCTTTGACCATGCCAACCAGTAGCGCCAGTTTGTCGGTCGATAAATCGCCGATGCCCTGTTTGAAAAGTGCCTGGCTGGCAAGCGCAAAACCATGGATGGCGACGTTTTTTTGCTGTAGTAAAAACACCTCGTTGACGTAGGCCGTGAGGATCGTGTTTTTGTCGAACCTGGCTTCAAGCAGCAAGGCCATAAATGCTTCGTTTATCTTACGTAACAGGGCTTTTTCCGGCGACAGGAATAGATTTTTTGCCAACTGTTGAGTCAGCGTGCTACCGCCCTGCACTGTCTTGCCTGCTTTAATATTGGCCACTGCCGCCCGCGCAATGGATTTCGGGTTGACGCCGAGGTGTGTATAAAACATTTTATCTTCAACAGCCAGCAGTATCTTAATCAGGCTTTGAGGAATTTCCTCGAAACTCAAAAGTACCCTGTCTTCACCATTTTCGGGATAAAAACTACCGATTATCACTGGCGGTAAACGCAGCAGCTCGAATCTGCTGTTAGTTGCAATATCGATGATTCGGACCACCTCGCCGGCGTCGAATATAACCCGCACCTGGTGCGCGGACTCGATTTGATCACTGAACACGAAGGCCCGCGTATGTAATTCAATAGCATTACCCTGGATTCGGTACTGGCCAGCCGCGGGAGCCTGTTCTACCCTCTGATAAACTGACAGTCCGAGCTCGTATTGCAATGATTCAGAGCTTAGCTTGAGACCCGGATAAAGCTCGAGAGGTCTCGCATATACACGCGAAGGTATAGCCCAGGTATCTCCTTCGAAGCGGAGGTTGATCAGGTAGTTGAGGTATATCAGGTAGGCAGACAGCGTGACCAGGGCAACAATCGACAGGGCTGTAATCAGCCTGCGGACACGGGATCCCTTATTTGATCGAGAAGCTGATCGAGAAGCCTTGCGCTTTCGCTTGTTCGCCATTGCTTATATTGTGGCGATGATCGCAGAACGATCTTGTGTCTGCCGAATCACAGGATACTTTTTTAGGCCTTTCGCTTTGCTCTAACCGCTTCTGCCAGTTCGCGCAGCAACATCGCTGAATCATCCCAGCCGATGCAGGCATCGGTAATGCTTTGACCGTAGCTTAACGGCTGGCCTTCTACGATATCCTGTCGACCCTCGACCAGGTGGCTTTCGATCATGAGACCGAAAATATTGTTTTGACCGGTTTTAAGCTGATGCGCAATATCTCGGCAAACATCGATTTGTTTCTCGAATTTTTTCATACTGTTGGCATGGCTGCAATCCACCATAAGGCGATTATTCAAGCCCGCACTTTCAAGTTTCTCGGCGGCTTCGTTGACACTCTCACGATCATAATTAGGCCGGCTACCGCCGCGCAGGATCACGTGCGTATAGGGATTACCGCTGGTAGAGAAAATCGCCGAATGCCCCTTTAAGGTCAAAGACATGAAGTTGTGAGGATTTTTAGCTGCGCCGATAGCATCGATGGCAATCTGAATTCGACCATCGGTACCGTTCTTGAATCCCACCGGGCATGATAGTCCAGAAGCCAGCTCACGATGACCCTGGCTTTCAGTAGTGCGGGCACCGATCGCGCCCCAGGACACCAGGTCAGAAATATACTGCGGACTGATTAAATCCAGGTATTCATGACCAGCCGGTATTCCCATATTGGAGAGGTGTAGTAATAATTCACGCGCTTTGCGCACGCCTTTATTGATATGAAAGCTACCATCAAGGTCAGGATCATTGATCAGGCCTTTCCAGCCGACAGTTGTTCGTGGTTTTTCGAAATACACTCTCATCACGATTAGCAAATCGTCTTTGAGCTCTTCGACCAGAACCTTGAGCTTTTCAGCGTATTCGATTGCTGCCGCCGGATCGTGAATCGAGCAGGGTCCGATTATCACAACCAGGCGATCGTCTTTACCGTCGAGTATGCGGTAAATACCCTGCCTGGCATCATGAACAGTAATCGATGCCTGTTCACTCAATGGCAGGTCGGCCATTAAATCCTCGGGCGATAATATCTCTTTGACATCAGTAATTCTGAGGTCTTTGGTGTCGTGCATTGTCATTCGTTTTAGAGCCTGTGCTGTGCCAGAAATTGTGCGTGTATTGGAAAAAGGCGTAATTTTAACCGTTGCTAAATCAAATGCCAGATTTAAATCTAGTCAGCAGGTTTTGAGTCTGGTCAGTCTTAAGACGTGGACCATATTGAGTTACAATCTTCGCGGATGCCAAGGATGCCAGGTCGCCAGACTGCTTAAAGCTCATGCCATCGGTCAATCCGTATAAAAAAGCACCGGCGAACAGGTCACCAGCACCGAGGGTATCGATTGCCTCGACCGGGTTCGGATCGATATCAATCAGACTGTTACCGTCAAACAATACTGCACCATATTTGCCGCGGGTGATGGCAAAGGTCCTGGCAACTTTTTTCATTGCTTCGACAGCATCATTAAAATCCTTGCTCTGGGCCAGCTCGCAGGCTTCATCTTCATTGGCAAATAATAAATCGACGCCATCACCCAGCATTTGTTGAATACCCTCGCGAAAGAAGATCACCATGTTAGGGTCGGACAGGGTCATCGCGGTCTTAATGCCATTTTTCTCCGCGATGCCGCGAGCATGAATGGCTGCCTGACGACTGGTATCGTCAGATACCAGATAACCCTCGATATAGACGTATTCGGACTGTTTGATTGCCTTTTCGTCGACATCACTAATGTTGAGTTCAGCGCTGGCGCCGAGAAAGGTATTCATCGTGCGATCCGCGTCAGGCGTGGCAAATACCAGGCATTTTCCGGTGACCCCGGTTAACTTATCCTTGAGCAGCAGGCTTGAATGTACGCCCGAATCGTGTAAGTCAGTCGCAAAAAACTGTCCGCTAAGGTCATTCGCCACGCGGCAGTCAAAATGAACCCTGGCGCCCAACTGTGCCAGCGCAATAATAGTATTAGCCGCGATAAAGTCTGGTTGGTTTTTAAGGCCAGCTGTGAAGTCTGACATAGGGATTTTAAGTAACGCGGCGATAAAATCGCTAATAATTGGAGCCGGTGTGTATTCGCCGAATGGTAC
>JBGUEB010000306.1:0-3657 GCA_041821565.1 Gammaproteobacteria bacterium
GCCCTTGCTTTCACTTGAAAATATGACACTTGGAAGTAACCTGCCTGTCAATGGCACCCATAAGATAACTGGATTATCATTGGCATTACAGGGCGTTACTGAACCGTGTGATGAAAGGAAGTTAGTTATTTTGTTTGACGGAGAAATTGGTAGCGAGAGGGGACTTGCAACCACGAATGTAAAGGTTACCCAAAGAAGATCGCTTGCTGATTATACCAACATATATACATGGGGTGGTTGGTCTCCGACAGATTGGGTTAATCCTTCCAGGACAGATATTTCCAATACCGAAGGTACAGACCTCGCCGATTGTGGATCTAAGTATTATATGTTTTCCCAATCATCGAGTGGCTCTCCTTACCTGGTATACCAGTTCGATCTTAACCCGGTTAATACAATAATACGCCTGGTATACCGCAAGGCTTTCAATCCAGGATTGCCGAACAATGGGTATATGAGAATGTCAAATGATGGGGTTCACATGATATTGGAGACGGACAATGTTTTATACAGGTACACGCTTGCGACACCATTTGATGTAACCACGGCTAATTTCTCAGCCCAGGCATTTCGCCCAGGATACCGAGTCTCCGGGTTTGATACTAATGTAGATGGTACTAAGATGTATATAGCAACCACCTCAGGAGATTACATAATAGAATATTCTATGAATCCTGCATGGAATATCACAAGTCTTACTCCAACAGGTAGTGCTATCAGTGTAATAATTGAGATGGGCGCTGGGAGCATCACAGATGTTAAAATGTCAACTTCTGGGACTATGATGTTAACAATTGGGGAGGGTGAGTCGTCAAACCAGGATAAGGTCTACAAATATGATTTAATCACTGCTTTTGACCTCAGTACCGCTTCATATAGCGAAGCCCTAACGACAGTAGTATTTGGTGACGAGAGTCGAAGCATCGCAGGCGAATCCTTGGAAGATTTATTTATGATTTGGGAGTTTGGCGATAACTTTATCTACCAGTACGATGCTCCATAATAAGTTAAGGGGCAGGAAGACAAAGACAAGACAATGGGGTCAGGTCTTTCTATATCATATAATACATGATAGAGTTAACCAATGGCAAGGCCACTTAGACTAGAATTCCCGGGAGCGATTTATCATATTACCTCTCGTGGAGATCGGCAGGAGGCTATCTACGAGGGTGATGTTGATCGCCTGCAGTGGTTGGATATTTTATCCAAAGTCTGTGAGCGGTATAACTGGCGTGTTCATGCCTATTGTCTGATGGACAACCACTACCATATCGTAATTAAAACTGCCGATGGAAATCTGTCGAAAGGTATGCGCCAGCTCAATGGCGTCTACACCCAATATTTCAACCGACAACACAACCGCGTAGGCCATGTCTATCAGGGCAGGTACAAAGCTATACTGGTTGAAAAAGATAGTTATCTCCTGGAACTGTCGCGTTACGTGGTTCTTAATCCAGTCAGAGCCGGGTTGACTAAAACCCTGGATGAGTGGCACTGGAGCAGTTATCTAGTCACCATCGGGAAACTTCCGCCACCAACCTGGCTTGAAGTAGAGTGGCTGCTCAGTCAATTTAGCTTGCAGCGCAATCGAGCCAGAGGCAGGTACATTGATTTTGTCAGGGAAGGCATCGGATTGCCCCCGGTCTGGGATGATCTCCGGCATCAAATATTTCTGGGTAATGAAGATTTCATCAATAAACACCAAAAAATGATTAGAAAGAAAAAAGACCTCGATGATATACCTGCCTTACAAAAAAGCGCGGTGCCCAAACCAATCAAATATTATCAAAATAAATGTAAAAGTGAGAACCAGGCGATAACACAGGCTTTTCTATCGGGTGGCCACACCTTGAAGGAAATTGGCGACTACTATGGTAAACACTACACGACTATCAGTCGCATAGTGAAGCAAAACGAATAATGTGATATGGAAAGACCTGACCCCAAGACCGCAAGACCGCTTGACCCCAAGACCGCTGTTATCGATTAACCAGGTGAAGTAAACCCGCTTAGCCAAAAGCAGCCTTGATATCGTCGTAGGTTGCGGTTATCGCGTAAACATTCTTGTAGCCCATCTGCTTCAGGGTTAATGCTGCCAGTGACGCGCGCCCGCCGCCGCCGCAGTGGGTTAGTATTACGGTGTCAGGATCGGGACAATGACCTGGAGCCTTCATTTCCAGTAAGCCACGCGAGATATGGACAGAATCGTTGAGTTTCGATTTGGCCACGCTATCGGCCTCGCGCACATCGATGATGACGGCATAATTGCTTTGTTTGAATAATTCCCTGGCTGCTGCTATATCCAGGCAATTGATTTGTGATTGAGCATGTTCGATAAATTCACCGGCCGTTTTAATCATGATGTATCCTCCGGATTAATAAGATCCTCGACGCCTATTGTAGCCTTAATCTGCTGATCATTTCACCTGAACAGGGTTGCTTTCTCCTGGGCCCTGAACTCGCTTTGAATTACGCGGAAAATTAAACACTGGAAAAAGCAATAAACTCGGTGTATGTTCCGCGCTTTTATATAAAATACAGGCATGAACGGAAAGGTTTTCATCAAGACCCATGGCTGCCAGATGAATGAGTACGATTCGGCAAAGATGATCGACCTGCTCGCGCGGGATTGCCAGCTTGTGCTCACAGACGATGAACAGGATGCCCAGGTTTTGTTGTTAAATACCTGTTCTATCAGGGAAAAAGCACAGGAGAAGGTATTTTCCCAGCTTGGCCGCTGGAACAAGTTGAAGCAGAAGAATCCTGATCTGGTGATCGGCGTTGGTGGTTGCGTGGCGAGCCAGGAAGGTGATGCGATTAGAACTCGCGCTCCCTATGTCGATATGGTTTTTGGTCCGCAAACCCTGCATCGACTACCGCAAATGCTTGCCCAGTCAAGATCTACCGGAAAAGCGGTTATCGATGTTAGTTTTCCTGAAATTGAAAAGTTTGATCATTTGCCGGAACCGAGGAGCGATGGCGTAAAGGCCTTTGTTTCAATCATGGAAGGCTGTAGCAAGTACTGCACCTTCTGCGTGGTCCCCTATACTCGCGGTGAAGAAATCAGCCGTCCGCTGGATGATGTTATCGCCGAGATAGTTTCGCTCGCAGCGCAGGGTGTACACGAGGTCAACTTGCTTGGCCAAAATGTTAATGCCTATCGTGGTTTAATGGATGATGGCGATTATGCCGACCTGGCCTTGTTACTCCATTATGTCGCCGTGATCGATGGCATCGACAGGATTCGCTTTACGACCTCGCATCCGGTCGAGTTTTCCGACAACCTGATTGATGCTTATGCGTCTATTCCCGAACTGGTCAGCCACCTGCATTTACCCATCCAGAGCGGCTCTGATCGTATCTTGATGATGATGAAAAGAGGCCATACCGCGCTCGAATATAAACACAAGATTCGCAAACTGCGCGAAGTTCGCCCCGACCTCAGCCTGTCATCCGATTTTATCATCGGGTTTCCGGGTGAAACCGACGCGGATTTCGAGGCAACCATGGAGCTGATTGACGATGTCGGCTTTGATACATCGTTCAGCTTTATCTACAGTCCTCGCCCCGGCACGCCTGCCGCGTTCATTCCGGATGAAATTACCCAGGATGTCAAAAAACATCGGCTGCAAGTGTTACAGGACCGGATTCTGCAGC
>JBGUEB010000307.1:0-3636 GCA_041821565.1 Gammaproteobacteria bacterium
TGAATTCGTTCAGGCACAAACTGTAATATACAAATATGTGAACAATCGATGGTAAATCGGTGAAACATAAAGTAATACATCAATATGTGTGCCGCCTTTGTGCAATATGCGGGCTAGTCTATTATCATGGCCCGGGCCCAATAATTTTATTGCTACGGGTAACAGGAAAAGGTATTAACCGATGACAAAAGACACTTCTCTATCCATGGAAACCATCGTCGCCCAGGCTTGCCACTATATTGATGCGGCAACGGGAGGTCTTTCGGTTCCTATACAGAACTCAACCACCTATGCGCGTGATAAAAATTATGAGCTAATGGGTGAGTATAGTTATAGCCGATATCAGAATCCTACCTACGACATATTAGAACAGGTCGCCGCTACCCTCGACGGTGGCGCCGAGGCCAAAGCTTTCGCCTCGGGCATGGCCGCGGTAGCCGCGGTTTTCGAAACCGTGAATACGGGCGAGCATATTGTCGCACCCAACATTATGTACCACGGTGCGCAGGACTGGTTACGGCGTATTTCGGCGCGGCGAGGTATCGGACTGACCCTGTTTGACGCACATGATATTGAAGATCTGAAGCACGCGATTAAACCCGGCATCACCTCGCTGGTCTGGATCGAATCACCGGTTAATCCCACCTGGGACGTGATCGACATAGCCGTAGTGGCCGAAATCACGCATTATCATGAAGCCACGCTAGTGGTCGATTCAACAGTGGCGCCGCCGGTTACCACGCGCGCCCTGGATCATGGTGCGGATATTGTTTTTCACTCGGCTACCAAGTATTTCAACGGTCACAGCGATGTAGTAGCAGGCATGCTGGTGACCCGGGAATGTGACGATCGTTGGGAAGAAATTAAACAGGTACGTAAATTGATGGGCGGCGTGCTCGGCCCGTTTGAAGCCTGGTTATTATTACGCGGCATGCGTACCCTGTTTCTGCGTTTCGAGAGAGCATCTCAAAATGCACTCAAAATTGCTCTTCAGCTCGAGGACCACCCGGCGCTCGAGAAGGTACTCTACCCCGGGCTCAAAAGTCATCCTGGCCATGAAATTGCCAAAAAACAGATGGTCAACGGCTTCGGCGGCATGATGTCTCTACTGGTGAAGGGTGATGCCGAGCAGGCGAAGAAGGTCGCGACTGCTACAAGGTTGTTCGTACCGGCAACTTCTTTGGGCGGGGTTGAAAGTCTAATTGAACACCGTGCTTCGGTCGAAGGCCCGCATAGCGAGGTGCCCAAAAACCTGTTACGGCTATCGGTTGGAATCGAGAATGTTGACGATTTAATTGCCGATATTGAGCAGAGTCTTGACAAAATTTAATTGCCTGATTTGAGTTCAAGGTCGGTCTCGCTGCTAACCTCACCTGGCAACGGTAGCTGATCGCATCAGCGGATCGCGAGAGTTCGGCAGGAACAGTACCGCGGTAAAGATAAGAAGGGCGGCACCAGACAATATAGCAAATAGTGTATCAAACCCCCATTTGCCGTGTACCCATGCGATAAATGGCACTGCTGATGCCATCACCGAGAATGTGACGATGTACCTTAGCGAGTAAGCCCGACTGCGCCATTCACTTTTGGCAATGCGACCTACAAGCACATCGTTGATAGGAATCTGGCCAAACACCACCAGCATGAATGCTATCGCGGCGAATAACGCAAACACGCCGGTTAGCTGGGTCATTACTGCAAAAAATAGTGCCTGGAGAATGGCGACGCCCAAAAATACCGAGCGAATCGAGTGATTATCGACCAGGTATCCGACCACGAGCTGGGCGAATGCCGCCAGGGAGAAAACAAGGAACGAGTACCAACCGACCAGCGTTGCCGAGTCTGCGAGGTTGGTTAGCCTCTCCTCGAATACCTTCGGCAAGGCAAATGTTGTGCTCTGAAAAATTAAACCGCCGATTGCCGTGGTGATGAAAATGACAGCGAACACCTGCAATAGTTTACTTCTTGATATTGAACCTGGCCCTGCACCGGCTGTTTTCCGAGCAACGATCGTATGGACAGGTTTTGCGGTTCGTAGAAACACCAGGTAGGCAGAGCCGATCAATAGCGACACGATACCAGGCACTGCAAAGGCGGCCCGCCAGCTAGTCGAGTCAATCAGAAAACCGGTCAATAGTGCGGCGCTGGCGACACCCATGTTGCCGAAGATACCGTTGATGGCCAGGGGCACACCGGTCTTTTCAAGTCCTTCGACCACCATCGCGAGTCCAACCGGGTGATAGATCGCGGCGAATAAGCCAATAATCATCAGGCAGATCGACATTTGCACGGGGGTGTCGGCAAGCGATGCGAGCAGCGCCGCTATGCCAATACCGAAGAAGAACACTGCCATCATTCCTTCACGGCTCCATCGATCGGCCAACCATCCGGCAGGAATAGCGCAGACACCAAATGCGATAAAACTCGGCGTTGCATAGGGAATGAGTTCCGAATAGCTGAGCCCCCATTCCCGGGTTAACCGCAGGGCCGCCGCGGTGGCAAAAATCAGCAGAAAAAGGTGATCGAGAAAATGCCCTGCATTGAGAAACAGAAACCTGGTCTGACTATATTTCACCTGGTGGCCTGGGAGTTTGTATTGTCAGGGCCCATTGTGATCTGGCCTCTGCAAATTGTAAATGTCATGCGTGATTTACTATGTCAGAAAAATAACCTTAATCCGGCCAGGTAAGTCCATCCCCGGAATTCTCCCCCATCATTTGCGGTGTCTTTCATGTTTGAATACTCGGCCCCGGCCATGAGTTTGAGCCTGTCGCCATATATCAAGTAGTTGAGACCGGTATAGAAAGCCTGGTAGCGGTCGCCCTCACCGGCGGTGACTTCCTGTTCGTAGCGATCCTGCAGTTGCAGACCATTATCGCCGTCACTGTTGGCATACTGATAACGCAGTGCCAGTTGTAGTTTGTCGCCGCCGATCCAGAGGCTATTGGAAATATCATAGGTTGGCAGCAGGGTGAATCCCAGTACATCGGGTTGACCAGCGAAGCCGCCACTGCCACCGGTCAGATCCATGCCCAGCCCAAATGCACCCCTGTTACCCTTGTACCAGAGCGAAACTATTTGCCGGTAGGGTTTGAAGGCATTGTTACCCGGGTCGCCATCGTTGTACAGATAGTCAAGATGCAGGTTGCCCTTTTTTAAGAACAGGGGAAATTTGTATGCCAGTCCCAGTCCCGCAACCAGGCCCGCATCGACTTTATCGAAGCCCTTGCCGATACTGCCGCTGTACAGTCCCCCCTGGATAACGAATTTATCAATATTCTTTTCAAGGTGCAGTCCGATAGCCCGACTCGGCATCAACTGGTCGACCAACTGGCCCCGCTCAAAGGTAGATATCTTCCTCGATGAAGTGCTGCGTTCCATGCCGATATAGACGTAGGAGAGTCGGCCCAGTCTGGCAGCGAAACCAGTAGCTGCAGGCGTCCACTTGACATACGCGGTATCCATTTCCGGGCCGGCAGACGAATCATCTGGATTGAATTTTAGCTCCGAATGGATAAGGAAATCCCGGTAAAGCCTGAGATTAAAACCAAATCTAGTGCGCCTGTTTTCCCAACCGTCGGCGTTGCCCTGGTCTGCATCGACCGACCAGTACTGACCCTGGTAACGACCGATCAG
>JBGUEB010000308.1:0-3634 GCA_041821565.1 Gammaproteobacteria bacterium
GTGGAAGCGGTTTCTGCTGAGTTAGTGGGTATGTTTTCCCGCTCTATTTTGGCCACACCACCGGTCTTTGTTCGTGCTGAATTTCGCCTATGTCTGCTTTGTTTAGCTGACTTCGCTCTTTCTGCCGGCAGCGTATTATCTGGTTTGGGTAGCTCGACCACCTTGGTCAAATCGTCTACCTCGACCAATTCCTTGATTTTATCTTCAACCGGGCTGCCCTCCAATATATCGGCGCTTAGGCTTACCTCTTCTGGTTTCTGTTCTAATTTTAGTAGTTTTAAGTCGGTAGCAATTGATGAGTGACCTTCGACGCGAGGACGGAAGCGCAAATTATCTCCAGTCTTTAGTCCATCGAGACCGGCCGCTTTAACGTCGTGAGGAAAAAACATGATGGTGCTTTTCTCAAAGGCTGGGTCGTTGACCGTAAGCCACCCTAACCTGTCTGGATTATAGTGACTAACGGTTCCAGCGAATTCAAAATTGGCGTCGGACCCTTCCAGTACCATGCCACCGGTGTTCTTGATGTTTTTCAATGCTGCCTCAAATACGGCCCGCTTAGGGTCATCTTTTTGTACCATAATATAAAGCATGTGTTTGGCGCGAGTACAGGCGACATAGATCAGGCTCGACATGATTGGATTATCGATAGGCAGACGATACTCGCTGACGTTTAACAATATCGCTATTGGGGTCTCAAGGCCCTTAAAGCCACTGATAGTGGTCATATCCACACTGTTTGCTCTGGTTACACCAGCTGCTGATGACTGGCTACGGTTGGTACTTAATAGACGCATCTTATAACGAGCGATAACATCCGTTGGTTTCAACACCGATTCCGCTGTTTTTGGATTACGTGCCGATAATATTGTCACGTCTTCAGTTGATACTTCTTCCTCGCGGAAGAGTTTGCGAAACAGTCGCCCAAGCTTACCTCGACAATCCTGCGCATCGTCATATACGATAATCTCGGGCATGTAGCCAAGCCTGCCGCAATGGCTTTGCATTACTTTCGATCCAGTACGAAAATTTCTAGAGAAAGTGGCAATCTCACGAGTGGTGCGATAGTTATATACCAGTGGAAAATAGGGCTGTGCTATCGGCAAGACATCTTCAGGTACAAATCCCTGTTCGCTACCGCCGGCACCGAAAATACCCTGGCTACGGTCAAAAAATACCAGGAAACGGCTGTCATCGTCTGCGAGTACTTTCTCGATTCCATCCCACCAAAACGGTTGTACGTCCTGCGCCTCATCACAAAGCAGTACGTCATAACGGCGTTCAGAAGCAGCTATCGCTTTAATGAGTCTATCCGGCGCTTCATATTGACTCCAGTCTTCACGCTTACCTTCGAAGTTTGGAGGTGGATTCAATAAGTGCACAGCGAAGCTCTCGCCAAGCTCGATGTAGGTTTTTACCTCCACTTCGCTACCAGCTTCACTTTTAAGATATTCATTCAGCAGGCGATTCGAAGATAAGATTAATACACGTTTACCCTGACTCCGGAAGTGCCGCGCGAGCAGAATTGCCACCAGGGTCTTGCCAGTGCCGGCTTCTCCCTCTATGGCCAGGCGTGGCGAAGCCGCAATTGGCTGAACCAGCGTTTCCTGAATAACCTCGACATCCTTTACGCGTAGGTCATGGCTGGTAAGATAGTCTTTGAGGAATAATTTGCTGGTGAAATCCTTGCCCCATAATATGTCATGCAATTCGACAGCCACATCCTCGAAATTGAGGTGGCGCGCCGCTTGTACATGGGTTACAAGGTTCTTTAAGGTGCTTGCCAGAGACGCGATCTTTTGGCGACCGATAACAATCGCTGGGGTGATAGCGGCCGACTCTTCAATTTCGCTCTCATGCACCGATGGGAAAGCCACGGCATGGCTCACCGGCACTTTAATATTACGATTTCTGAGCACCCTCCAAAAACGACTCTTCCACACCAGCGCCTGTTGGAAAGGGTCCTTAATTTCGAAGGTTTCATCATAACGATTAATCGAATAAAACTTGCCACTTTGGGTATCGTGGCGAATTCGCCCCCCTTTGATTTCGATCACCAACACGCCGTAAGCCGGGTGATAGAGCACAAAGTCGATTTCGTTATCTTTCATGCCGCTATCGCGGTCAACCGTCGAAAGTGTACGTGAGTAATACACTATCCATGCATCGCTCAGACTGTTTCGGCAAGCCTCGTAAAAAGTTTCTTCTGCACTGCTGGCGAAAATAACACGCGTGATATTGGTGTCGGGGTACATCAGGGCCATCTGGGCAGCTCCCATGTGTTGATGGTGGTAGCGATTAGCGCTAAAGCATATTGCATCTGATACAGGGTATTAGAGGTATCGTGATTAGCCACCCGAGGATGCGATTGTCGTTTAACTATAGTTCCTCCTTATCGATTTTTTACCGAAACTGCATAAAAAGCCTAAAAACATTAAAGGGAAAATAAAAAGGGGACGGACCCTGAGGGGTATTGTCAACTTAAAGGCCAATCGGTCAGACTAGTGTGTTATCGGGTGTAACCTGACGGGTTTACTGTATGCTCTCACACTCTTACTCGATCCTAAAACTCGGCCGAATAGACCTCCTTCGAGTACTTGCATATTTGTTGCGAACGGCCGCTCCTGGCCGGAAGTCGCCGTTGGTGATCTGAAACTGAACGTCAGCTTTGCAGGTGTTGTCCAGCCAGCGAGGAATAAATTCCTAAACTTTAAAATTATCCGGAGCCATTGCCATTAATTTCTCCAAAGCAGTCGTTTAGAAGTCTAAACCCAACGGCGCCTTCGTGCCCATAACAGACAATTCAAATCACTTGGTAGCGGGCACTTTGTCCGAATGCATGCCTTTGTTAGACTTTACTTGCTGATTTGATCTCTTGATGAAACTTCTCCTGTATTTAAGACCGTTCAGAATTTGAAACTTCGATCTAAGCTCAGCCCCAACCTAGCTGCTGAAGGCTGATCGTGTCATTTCAAATTTTCGTCATATGCTTGATACGGTCTCCTTCAAAGAGCACGTGGTACACATAATCAGCAGCAACAGTATTTCCAGTCGGTGGCACCGGTTCGCCCGGTACGATTCAACAAATAGTGGACATTCAGGTTTTCTAAATAGAAGGTGATAATTGCCCCTGCTATGTATCCTTCATGCCCGCTGACGCAATTAGCGCTGAGGATGCGAACGTCATCCATGGGGCCTGCCGTCCTCATAATATCTCTGCACAATCTTGCCATCACTTATTTCATGGCAGTTCCGTCAGGTAGATCCCGGCCATGTCATCTTCTTCTTCGCCACCTTCAATCCCCATCTTGGCACTGACCGCCAGCCAGTCGCCGCGCAGGCCCTCGCGCTCGAGACCCAGCTCGGCAATGGTTGATCCCTCTGGTGCCTCGGGATCGAGCGCCTGCCCGTCCATGGTGGTGTCGAGGACGGTCACGATAGCCTGACCCTGCCCCGGCCCTTTTCTGAGGTAGATCCCGTCCACCGGATCCACATAGACCCCGTCAACCAGCTCGCCCGTCCTGGCCTTGAAGGCGGTATTGAAGGTCGCACCCACCCCGCCCGCAACGGCGACGAAGGCCGAGGAGCGCCAGCGCGCCGGCTCACCGTCGTCCTCGGCGCCTTCCTCTGAGTGGCC
>JBGUEB010000309.1:0-3629 GCA_041821565.1 Gammaproteobacteria bacterium
ATGTGAAGTTAAATTTCGCCAAATCAAGGCGCCATTCGCAGGTAATAGCCAGTCTATTGGCAAGATTGGCAACGATGAGTTGGCGAAATTTAACGAACAGATGTTGATTCATGAATTGATTAGAGGCTCCTTATAGTAGCCAGTCGTTAATCTGTTTTAGATCGTCGATAGTGAGTAAACCGGATGCCTGTTTTAGTCTCAGCAGGTTGAGCAGATACTCGTAGCGCGCAGCGGCATAGTCGCGCTTGGAACGAAAAGTTTCTCGCAGTGATAGCAAAACGTCGATCGAGGTTCGCGTGCCAACTTTAAATCCAGCCTCGGTAGCCTGCAAGGCCGTCTGGCTGGAAATTAAGGCCTGTTCAAGGGCCAGGACCTGGCTAATACCGGAAACCAGGTCCAGGTATGCGTTGCTAGTCTCCTGCGAGGTTAGCCTTGTTTGCAGCAGGGCGGCGTTTTGTGCCGATCGATAACTGGCCTCGGCCTGCAGACGCTCGGCAGTGATGCGCCCACCTGTGAATAGAGGCACCTGGAGTTGAACCCTGAGCCGTAAATCGTCCAGATCATAGTTAGCTACTAATCCATCTTCAACACTGGATTGGGCGTAAGCGGCGGTGAGGTCGATAGTAGGGTAGTTGGCCTTCTGGCGACCTTCGCGCACAAAATCTGCAACCCTCTGAGCGGCCAGTGCCGCTATCAGGCTTTGATTATTCTGCAGTGAAATATCGATCCAATCCTGAATTTTGGCAGGTTCCGGGATATCCAGGTCGAGCTTATCTCCGAGCTTTGCGAGCTCGCTCGAAGGCGGCTCTGCGATTATGACCAGCAACGCCTGGCGCGTATTATTGAGCAGGTTTTCTGCTAACAGGGAGGCGGCGATAGCCCTGTCGAATTGAGCCTGTGCTTCCTTGACATCGGTGATAGCGATTAATCCCACCTCGAATCTCTTTTGCGCCTCCTCGAGCTGGCGCGCGATTGCAGTTTGTTCTGCACTGGTGAAATCAACATTATCCTGTGCAGCCAGAATAGCGAAATAACGTACAGCCACGCGTACAACCAAATCCTGTCGGCTTACTTCAAAAACAGCACTCGCCCTGGCCACATTCGCCTCGGCGGCATCGACTGAGGCCAGGATTTCGGCATCGTACAGACTTTGTGCCAGGCCGAAACTATAACCATAAACACCGTTTGAGTTGCGTCCTACGATTGACTGGTCGGTATCCGAGTAGGCCCCCGAAACAGAAAAATCGATCTGTGGTTTTCGAAACGAACTCGCAATAGGCAAGGATTCGACCTCGGCCTCATAATCTGCTCTGGCAATCTTTAGTGCAGCATCGTTCTGCAGCCCAAGTTGGTAAATGTTTAATAAATCTACGGCCAGTAATCCAGGGCTACTCAGGCTCAAGATTAATGAAATTATGAATCTGTACATCGGTTTTCCCTTAGCTTGCATGGCGCCACCAGTATAAAGCGGCAATTCGAATGTGGCCGATTATAAATAAACTGATATTGGATTAATACAACGGCATATTAATGTCGATCTGTCGGGCCCATGCATCGACACCGCCCTCGAGGTTGATCAAGTCTTTTATTCCCTGTTGTTGCAAATATTGAATAATATGCAAGCTGCGCACACCGTGATGACAAATGACAACAGATTCTTTTGCCGTGGCAAATGTCGATAGATGCCGGGGGACTTGTGCCATGGGTATATTGATGCTGTCATCCAGTTGACAAATCTCGAATTCCCAGGGTTCGCGGACGTCAATCAACAGGGGTTTCGAGGTTTTTAAATACTCCGCCAGTTGAACGGCATTCATATGTTGCATAAAAATCCCAACTTATGAATCCATTTAAAGTTTTCGGTTAAATGGTCAGGGCAGGGATGTCAGTTTCAAACAAGGATTGAGTGTTCCATTCAGTATCCCCGGCGCGGGTGATTAACAGGGCCTGCATTGCTGGTGACTGGCCGACGATGATAAACATACGGCCCCCGATCTTGAGTGCCTGTTTGAGGTTTTCCGGTACCACCCGAACTGAACCGGTAACCGCAATCACATCGAATGCCTGGTCATAGGTCGATTCAAAAGCATTTGCCTGTTCATACTCGATATTGCTAATTTCGTAGGCTGCAGTATTTTTCATGGCCTGGTCCTGAACCTCGGCGTTGGGATCGAGGCTATGGACCTTCCCGCCAAGGCTGGCCAGGCAGGCGCCAATATATCCGCTTCCCGAGCCAACTTCGAGAATCTTATCGTCAGCGCAAATCAGCAGTGATTGCAACATCCGGCCCTCGATCGTGGGTGGTAACATCGATGTGTTCGTACCGATTGGAATTTGACAATCGGCATAGGCCAGTCCCCGGTAAACCTCTGGCACAAAATCCTGCCGATCGATTTCATTGACTACTGCGAGGACCTGGCCGTCTAATACTTCCCAGGGTCGCATTTGCTGCTTGATCATATTAGTTCTGGCGACTTCGGTGGCGGTAGTCATAAGTAGTGTTTTCTCAATTCATTAAGCGGATTTTCAACAGGGCAAAGTTTCCTCATTTACGATCCCCCTGTCAACGAAGAATAGGCGCACCTGCTTTCAATTATCAGCCCTGATCACCAGTCAGAGCTCGCATAATTATGAGTGATTTCTTCGTCCTGGTCGATTTCACGTAATGCAACCACAGTCAAATCGTCATAGTAACAGGCGTTTGGCGTGTCGGAATGGTTGATGTATTTTAGATTGCAACTAACCCTGAACCCTTCCTTTTCATTCAACCAGAGCACATAGGTTCCGTCTCTTGTACAGGGCTTACCCTGAATCCTGCCGATAATGTAGTCCCTGGGAATAGATTTCCGGGCAAACAGGCCGTGACCATGTATTTTACTATGACTAACGTAGGTGAGCTGATTCAGGGTTTTCATGTGGTTTTTGTGTTTTTGACCTATAAAGGTATTATCCTGAAGATTATAAAAAAATAAGGTGGTAGATAAAATGTTTTCAAACAACTCTTATCGGCCCCTGTTGTTGGGGGTTTCACTCAGTCTTGTTGTTCCGAATCTGGCGCAGGCATCGGGATATGCCCTGATTGAAAATAGTGCAAGCGGGCAGGGTAACGCCTTTGCCGGCGCGGCAGCCCATGCCACCGATGGCTCAACCGTGTGGTTTAATCCGGCCGGCATGATGAAACTCGACCGGGATCAATTAGTATTCGCGGGTCATATTGTTTCGCCGAATGCTGAATTTACCAATAATAAGTCGAAGGATGCGTTTGGAAATGATTTAGTGGGGATTAATGATGACGGTGGCTCCACTGCTTTCGTGCCCAATTTTTACTGGGTTAAGACAATCAATGATGCGACTAAGTTCGGGATCGGGGTGACTTCACCATTTGGTCTTGCCACTGAGTATGAATTTAATCAGGCCGCCGGGCCCGAAAGTAACTTCGTAGGCCGCTATCACGGTGTATTGTCAGAGTTGAAGACCATTAATATCAATCCTAGCCTGGCCTACAAAATCAATGACCGGGTATCGATCGGTGGTGGTTTGAATCTCATGTTTGGCACTGTTGCGTTATCCAGCGCAATTGATTTTGGCGCTCTCTGTGTAGCTGTCGTACCTCCAGCTGCTCCGCCACC